>CAZKSP010000124.1:0-7653 GCA_964555385.1 uncultured Chitinophagaceae bacterium | reverse complement strand
ATGCTGCCGGAAATCGACAACCTCAGCCGCCGGGGTCCGCACCGTTTCCAACAGACTGGCTGCGACAATCACTGCGTTGATCAGCAGTGACAGCTTTTTGCCGGCGACGGCGTGGCCGCAGCTGACCAGCCAGTTGTTGGACCCGGCAAGATGGTTGTGCCGCATGCGTTGGCTCCTGCTGTCACGATTGCCTGGTAGCAGCGCATGTTCTGTCAGCTGCTACGCTTACATGCTCTTTCTTGTGTAATCTGCCGAACGCCTGTTCTGCCGGCCCTGAAAGACTGGCAGAATTTTTATGGTTTTTGCAGGGTCTCACATCCGGTGAATTGGATGGTAGATTAATGATCCGTATTGTACCGGGGGGGCGCGCCTGCCAAGCGGCTCCCCTTCTTCCATGCCGGAGTTTCCTTCCATGACACCCGATTTGCCGACATCTACCAGCACCCGCCGCCGCTTTCTCCAAGCCGGGTCGACCAGTGCGGTTGCAGCCCCAGCCCTCTCGAGCTTGCTCGCCGGAACTGCTGCGGCGAATCTCCATGCCGCTGGAGGTGATTCAATTCAGGTTGCCCTGATCGGCTGTGGCGGTCGAGGGGGTGGTGCTGCAGCCAATGCATTGGAGGTCGTGGAGGCGCCGTTGAAGCTTGTTGCCCTCGCTGACGTTGTTCAGGGTCGAGCTGAGATTGTTCGGCGGAATCTCGGAGCTAAGCACCCCGACCGGGTTGATGTGCCCGACGAGCGAATGTTCATTGGCTTCGAGGCGTATAAGGAGGCGATCGACGCACTCCGGCCGGGCGACATCGCCATCTTTGCCACTCCGCCAGCCTTCCGAGCGCCGCACTTCGAATACGCCATCAAGAAGGGGCTCCATGTCTTCATGGAGAAGCCGGTTGCGGTTGATGGGGCGAGCGCCCGGCGGATTATCGACCTGGCGGCCAAGGCTGACGAGAAGAAGCTCAAGGTCGGTGTTGGCCTGATGTGTCGGCACTGTCCGCGGCGGCGAGAACTCTTCGACCGGTTGCAGGCAGGCGAGGCTGGTGAGTTGATCGCGTTCCGGGCCTACCGCGAGCACAACCCGGTGCATAATCTTGACCTCTTCCCAGGGGTGCCTGAAGATTCCACCGAGTTGCTCTGGCAGGTCAAGCGGTTCCACAACTTTCTTTGGGCCAGCGGTGGAATTTTCAGTGACTATTACATCCACAACATCGACGAAGTCTGTTGGATGAAGGATGACTGGCCGGTAACGGCTATTGCCACTGGAGGCCGCCACTTCCGTGGCAAGATCGACGACCAAAACTTTGATTCCTATGCCGTCGAGTTCACCTTCGGTGACGGGGTGAAGTTTTTCTTTGCCGGCCGCGCCATGAAAGACTGCCAGCAACAGTTCGGTGGTTTTGGGCAGGGCTCGAAGGGTGCCTTCACGATCTCGTCGCGGGGGCATTTTCCATCACGGGCGACAATTTACAAAAGCCAGCGGATGGACAAGGACAATATCTTGTGGACGGCGGAACAGCCCGAACCGAACCCGTATCAGGAGGAATGGAACCACCTTGTCTCGGCGATTCTCACCGACCAGCCCTATAACGAGGCAGTGCGGGGCGCGAAGGCGAGTCTGGTCACGGCGATGGGCCGGTTCGCGGCGCACACCGGTCGACAGGTGAGCTATGACGAGATGCTCACAATGCCGGTCGATATCGCAGCCGCTGTCGGTGAGATCAAAGACGGCTCGCCCGCCCCATTGCTGGCCGATGCGGAGGGCCGCTATCCGGTGCCGATGCCTGGCCGCTACAAGTTTGAATACCACGACTGAGCGGACAGTTGCCCCATTGGCCGCGTGCCGCATCGCGGATTTCACCGCGAAGCCACGAGGGAAGGGGCATAACATAGCAGCGGCAATTCTCTCGCCAGAGAGGGTGATTGTGTGGCCGTGCTATAGTTGAGCGTTGAGATTGCCGATTGAAAACCTGCCGTGTGGCTGTTTTCTCTGCGTCTCCGCGGCTCCGTGTGATTTTTCAAACGGAGGCCGCGACAGGCAACGATTGGCTGCCCAACACTTTCCTCAGGTTGCACCATGCGCATCACTTTGACGCTTCGTTCTTTTGCCCACCTCCTGCTTGCTGCTGCCGTCGCCCTGCTGCCTTTGGTGGCTGTCGCCGGCGATGCCTCCCCCGGCTTTGTGAAGGGCACCAAGCGGCCCGACACCACGCCGCCGTCGGTGAAGTGGCAGGATGGCTGGCTAGTGCCCTATGAAGAATCAATTCCCGGTACCGAACTCAGCTTTCGGATGGTGCCAATCCCGGGCGGGACCGTCCGGCTGGGTAGCCCTGCTGATGAAGTTGGCCGTGATGACGTCGAGGGCCCGCAGGTCGAGGTGACGCTGCCGCCCTTCTGGATGGCCTCACACGAGTTGACCTGGGCCGAATACAAGGCGTTTCTGTCGATGCTCGACCTGTTCAAGGCCCTTGAAACATCGGGGGTGCGACTGGTGACCGACGAGAATGTCATCGACGCCGTCACAGCACCGTCAGTGCTGTATGACCCGACTACCACCTTTATCAATGGTGAGGACCCACGGCAGCCGGCGGTGACGATGACGCAGTACGCCGCCCGGCAGTACACCAAGTGGCTCAGCGGTCTGACGGGCCGGTTCTATCGGCTCCCAACGGAAGCTGAGTGGGAATATGCCTGCCGGGCAGGCACCACCACGCCCTTCTCGCATGATGAGGCTGAGTCGCTCGACGACTATGCCTGGTTCGTTGACAACGCTGATGACACGACCCACCCCGTCGGTGAAAAAAAGCCGAACGCCTGGGGGCTCTACGACATGCACGGAAATGTCAGCGAGTGGGTGCTCGACCAGCTGGCAGACGATGGCTATGCAGCCTTGGCAGACAAGCCTCAGCCATTGCCACTTGCCGCCGCCATCAACTGGCCAACTGAGCTTGAACAGCGGGTCGTTCGGGGTGGTGCCTACTACGATGAGGCGGCCCAATGCCGCTCGGCAGCCCGTCGAGGCTCTGAAGACGAGGCCTGGAAGGACGTTGACCCGAACCTTCCTAAGAGCCCGTGGTGGTATACCGAAGAGCCCGCCCTCGGGGTCGGTATGCGGCTGGTCCGTCCCGTTGAGGCACCGGCAAAGAAAGAATCTCGCCTTCGTTGGTGGCAGGCCGACATCGAGAGTATCGAGTTCGACACTGCTGACCGGCTTTCACAGGGCCGTGGTGCCCAAGGATTGGTCGATCCGGAATTGCCCGCGCAGGCCAAGGAACTTGGGATTACCGATTAGCCGGAGTTCACCGGGGCAGGCTGGCGAGAATACGCCGGGACATGCCAGCAATGTGGGCCTTCATGCTGCGGCGGGCAGCAGCTTGGTCGCCCCTCTTGATTGCCTGTTCAATCCGGCGGTGCTGTTTGGCGGTCGGTACGACCCGCTTGGCAAGCCGTTCGGCTGGGACTTGCATGTGATTCCAGAAGAAGACCAGCGACAACACCTGGGCTGTTTCAAAAAATTGTCGGGCAATCCGGTTGCCGGCAGCGGTGAGGATGACTGCGTGGAACTCACGGTCAAGGCTGGAGAGTTGGCGGCGGTGGCTGGCCTTGGTCAGCCATTTAGCCAAGTCGGGTCGGCTGGCAATCGCAGTTAATTCTTCACAGATTTTGGCAAGCCGTCCTCGCTGTGAAGCTGTTGCCAGGCGGGCTGCCTGTTCGGCAGCATGGGGCTCGAGGATTTCCCGAATCTCATACAGTTCACGAAGATCGCGTGGGGTAATTTCGCGTAGGTAGGCGCCCGACTGTGGGCGGTGCTCGATGAGCCCTTCGGCTTCAAGCCGAAGCAACGCCTCGCGAACCGGGCTCCGGCTGAGGTTGAGCTCTTTGGCGAGCAGCCGGTGCGACAGGCGTTGGCCCGGCTGCACGTCGCCGTCAAGCAGAAAGCTGCGAATCTCTGAGTAGGCATCGTCCCCAGTTGGTTGTGTCGCTTTGGTTGAAAGCATCAGGTGTCGTGTTGCTATCTGCTGGAGGAAAAAAACGATTCTTCACTGTTTTATATCACACTCGGTTTTTGAAAGTGCTGATAGCCGACTTCTGAAATAGTATGCAGCTGCTCGGCAGCGGCGACTGTCGCCCCGAAAGCCCTCTGTATTTTTGGGCCTTGCCCGAGTGGGCGAGTGTTCGTCCGCATTCGCAGGCAAGGGCCATGGATGGCGGGGCTTCCCCCGGACCACCGAGAAAAAACCGATGCTTCGAAGCCCGAAGCGCAAGCTTTGATGTTGCGCGTTCACGGCGATTAGCAAAAAGTCCGTTAAAAAGTACATGCTTTGAAGCCCGAAGCGCAAGCTGAGGGAATCCGCGTCTGTTGCACCATGAACCCCATTCCCTCGGCTCGCGGCTCGGGCTTTCCGGAGTTCCGTTCAGCGGGCCTGCCAGGTGTGTAGCCGGCCCGCCGAGTCACCAGCCAGAACAGCCTTGCCGTCGAACGAGATGGCCACCCGAGTGGGAACGATCGTCACGCCGGCAGGCGCATCGTCGGGAATGGCAAAGGACTTCTCTTCCTTCCCCTGGGCTGACCAGAGCTTGACCTTGCCATCACGACCGCAGGTTGCCAGTTCACCTGCAGGCCCGAAGGCTGCATCGAGAACACCATTTGGTACGGTGCCATAGACGCCCTCGGGCCGCTTCGGCGGGTGGGCATTCGGCTTGCTTGCCACCGGCCAACCGTCTTTGACATCCCACCAGACAACCAGGCCGTCTTCACCGCAGGATGCCACCACGCCGCTGTCGCTCCGCCATGAAACCGCCCTGATCGATCCCTTATGCTCGGCCAGTGGCAGCACCACTCCACCGCTTTCGGCATCCCAAAGATGGATGTTGCCAATCCGGTCACCGGTGGCCAGCAGCTTGCCGTCGGGGCTGTAGGCGATCGCGGTCACCCAGTCGGTGTGTTTGGTGAGGGTGTGTAGCAACGAGCCATCTTCGGTTGAGAAGACCTTCACCACCCGGCCTGAGCCACCAAGAGCCACCCGACGCTCATCCGGCGAAATGTCGGCGGCGATGACGGCATCAGTTTCGTCGCCGACAGTTGCCAAGCGGGTCCCAGTCACAACATCAAAAATGGCTGCTACGCCAGTCTGGACCGGCCGCCCCCCAGCCACTAACAGCCGACCGCCAGACGGGCTGAATCGCAGGACATGAGGTTCACCTTCTGGAAAGGCAATTGCCCCCAGTGGTTGCTCGGGCGTTGCCATCAGATCGATCAGTTCGTACGAGGCGACCGCCGTCAGGTCGGCCCGAGGGCTCGCCGCCAGCGCCAGCACCGGAAATGGTCGCCGCAACTGTGGCCGTTTGACCGCCGGCAGGTCTACCGGCATCGGGGCGGGGCCATCGTGGCTGGCCACCGCCGTTGGCGTGAAACCAAGCGTTCGCATCGCAGCGACACTGCTGCCGGCATTTTCCCGGAGGCCGGTGTCGATCCACTGCTTGATGATGGCTACCTGCTCTGGCGGCACTGGATCATTGTCGGGGGGCATCCGCTCGCTCTCTTCCTCTGCGGTGATCACCTCGATCAGCCGGCTGGCACTGGAGCGGCCGGCCACCACTACCTCGCCACCGCTGCCGCCTTTCATGAGGCCGGCGTAGCTGGCGAAGTTGAGGCCTGACTCCTGCTTGCCTTCACCATGGCACTGCAGGCAGTGCTGCTTGAGGATGCCGGCAATGTGCTCTTCGAAATTGATCGGCTTCTCGGCATCGGCGGCCAGCAGTGGACCAGCGATCAGGGCCAGAGAAAGTACGAGTAACAGACAGCGCATCGGGAGACCTCTCGCGAAAAATCGGCTCCGGGAGCCTCAGGGTTTGTCAGGTGATCAATGGTTGAACAGGAACTCACTTGAGCCGAGCAGACCGGCAAAGATGTCTTCATAGCCGGTCGGACTGCCGCCGTCGGTTGCGACCTGCAGCATCGTCTCCATCTCAACTGCCGTCGGCCGCCGTGAAAGGGCTCGAATGAAAATTGCCTCAATCACGCTCTCGGGGCTTGAGTGCTCGTCGATGATCTGCTTGAGCACACCATTCGTGGCAGCAGTGTGGATCCGGGGGCCAACAGTGTCGCCCACCAAAAGGTGCATCACCTGCGGCAGGGACGGGTTGGTCTTGGTGTCGCAGGCGCAGACGGTCTTTCGGGCCGATTGACCAAATGTGTCAAGCACGTAGTCGCCAGTGGCATGGTAGCCGTACCCCCGGTTGATGTAGTTGATTGCCTTGGTGCCCTTTGGTGCCTTCGGGAGTGAGCGGGGGACGCCGGTGACGGCCACGATCGAGTCGAGTAGCACGTCGGCCCGCAGGCGGCGAAGCATGGCGTGGGAAAACTGTCGCTGGTCGCCGACAGCTGACGGTGTCGGCTCCGCTGAAAGCTGGTAGACCCGCGAGTTGCAGATGTCACGAATCAGCGGTCGAATCCGGCGTCCGTGTTCCGCGAACCGGGCGGCCAGACCGTCAAGCAGTGGCCCGTTGGCGGGCGGGTTCGTAGCCCGGAAGTCATCAACCGGATCGACGATCCCGACACCGAAGAGATGGGCCCAGAGCCGGTTGACGATATTGCGGTTGAAGAGATCGTTGCCGGGATCACGAATCCAGGCAGCGAGAGCACGGCGGGGATCGCCTTCGCCAGCAACCGGCTCAACCACTCCAAGCAGTTTGGCGGGGACAGGGCGGCCGTCCACCGCGTGCTTGGCTGGAGCTGCAGTGGGGTCGAAAATCACACGGCGATCACGACCGTCGCTACCCTTCTTCCGTTTGACGCAGGTGAAGAAGCTGACAAACCCGTAGTAGTCGTCCATCGTCCAGCGGTCGAAGGGATGATTGTGGCACTCGGCACACTGCATCCGCACGCCGAGGAACAACTGCGAGAAGTCAGCGGCCATCACCTTCGGGTCGAGGTTGTAGTTGTGGATGAGCATCGTGTAGAGGCCCGTCTGGCCGTCGATGTTCGTGCTGCCGACGGCAGTGGCCATGTCGGCCACAACCTCGTCGAATGGTCGGTCGGCAGCCACCTGTTCCCGGAACCAGGCAACGAAGGCGTTGGCCGGCTTATGCGAGTCGGCCCGGCCGGTGTAGTCCATGCTGGCAACCCGGCAGAGTTCAGCCCAGAGGCCGGTGTAATAGTCGGTGAAGTCCTCGCTGGCGAGCAGGGCATCAATCTTCTTGGCTCGCTTGTCAGCGGCCCCGTCATTCATGAAGGCATGATATTCCTCTACTGTTGGCGGCCGAGCGGCGAGGTCGAGTGTGACGCGGCGTAGGAAGGTCTCGTCGTCGCAGGTCTCAGAGGGGGCAATCCGCAGTTTTTGAAGCCGTTCAAAAACAAGCCGATCGATGAAGTTGTTTTCAGGCGGGGCTGGCCAGACAAAACCGGGATCGTCGGCGAGGACGATCACCTCCGCTCCGATGGTGAACCGGCTGAAGCGAGCGAAGACGGTCGTGTCGCCGGCAGCTTTGGCGGTCACCCGTCCGGTCGTGTCGATCTCGGCCACACTGGGATTATTGGTGCCAAAGAGTGCTAAAGCGGTGACGTCACGGGTCGAGCCGTCGGTGTAGCGAGCCTTTACTCGCAAACCCGACTCACCACCGGCCTTGTCGAAAAGCAAAGAGGTGTCCGAAACCGAGATG
>CAZKSP010000123.1:0-7706 GCA_964555385.1 uncultured Chitinophagaceae bacterium | reverse complement strand
AAACTGGAAACTACTACGGCCCCAACGGTCGTATCGCCGCGATCCACCGCCGTTTCGTCAGCCACTTCGAGGCAATCGCCCACCGACACCGGGGCCTGATCAGCGGGCCGTTTGGCACCGGTGGCATGATCGCCTTCCGGGCATTCGACGGCGATGCTGCCCGCACCCGGCGACTGCTGGCCGCCCTCTTCGAGGCTGGCGTGATTGCCTTTGCTGCCGGAGCGACCCCAACCCGGGTGCGGTTCCTGCCGCCGGTGGCTGCCATTAGCGACAACGATATCGACACGGTCTGCAAACTGCTTGAGCAGGTACTGCTGGCCGAAGCCAGCCGTCCGTCGGAGGCCGGCCAATGAACCTGATCCGCCCCGTTGTCGCGAGCGACCTTACCGACCTGCTCGAACTGGCCGGCCAGACCTCGTTTGGCCTCACGACCCTGCCCCGGGACGCCGACTACCTGCGGCAACGGATCGCCGAATCAGAAGAAGGCTTCCGCCGGCTGGCTGACGGCCGGCCCCGGGGCGAGGGCTATCTGCTGGTGCTGGAAGAAACTGACACTGGCCGGGTGCTCGGCACGGCCGGCATTGTCTCGAAGGTTGGCGGCTTTGAGCCGTTCTGGGCCTATCGCATCGAAACCTCAGTCCATGAGTCGAAAGACCTCGGCATCCGCAAGGAGATTGCGACGCTGCATCTTGTCAAGGAACACGACGGGCCGTGCGAAATCGGCAGCATGTTCCTGCACCCTGACGCCCGAGGACGGGGCGTCGGCCGGACGCTGTCGCTGGCTCGGTTTCTCTTCATTGCTGAACATCCGCAGAGCTTTGACGAGACGGTGATCGCCGAGATGCGGGGCGTGATCGATGACCGCGGACACAGTGACTTCTGGGACGCCGTCGGTAAGCACTTTTTTGAAATTGATTTTCCCAAGGCCGACTACCTCAGCATTCTCAACAAGCGATTCATCGCCGACTTGATGCCGCAGCACCCGATCTACATTCCGTTGCTACCGGCAGCTGCGCAGGCGGTGATCGGCCACGTGCACGAGAAAACCGAGCCCGCCCTGCGGATTCTTGAGCGAGAGGGCTTTGCCTTCACCGGCATGGTCGACATCTTCGAGGCCGGCCCGATTGTCAGTTGCCCACGTGACGAACTGCGGCTGGTGCGGACCAGCCGGCAGGTGACGGTGGTGGCAGTGGCCAAGCAGCCAACGAAGACGCCAACCCATTTGGTCGCCAACAGCCGGCCCAATTTGCCGTTCTGCTGCTGCGGGACCACGCTCAACGAAACCCCGGAAGGCATCGTCCTGCCCCGGGACGCCGCCGATGCCCTCGGTGTGCAAGTAGGCGACACGGTTCGCATCGGCAGCCTGCGGGAGAACATGCCATGACAATGCCACAACATCCACGCGATGGGGTCAGCATCGCAAGGTTTGATGGGCTGCTAAACGGAGCCGAGCTTCTAAAAACCCGAGCCGAGGGAATGCGGTCCTGGGTAGCAAAACGCGGTATCCCTCAGCTTGCGCTTCGGGCTTCGCAGCAATGGGAGATAGACATTTTGCCGAGAAGCCCGAAACGCAAGCTGAGGGATACAACGACAGCACGCCCCCGAATCCTCGGTCTCACGGTCCGGGATTCGCAGCTATCGGAAATGACCGACCATGACACCTGCCAATGACCACTTCGCTGATGAACGTCCCCATCTGATCGGTGAAGCGTGGACTGCCGGCAGCGGCGCGGCGTTTCACTCCACCGGCCCCGCGACCGGCGAACCGGTCTGGGAGGGCGTGGCTGCAGCAGCAGCCGACGTGGCCGCTGCCGTCGCCACCGCCCGCGAGGCCCAAGCCGACTGGGCCGACCGGCCGGTGGCTGAGCGGGTCAGCCTCATGGAGGCTGGGGCCGCTGCGTTGATAACGCACGGTGACGACCTGCACAAAGCAATCGTGGCCGAGACCGGCAAGCCGCACTGGGAGGTCGCCACTGAGCTCAAGGCAATGGCAGCCAAGATTCCCGCCACGATCGACGCCTGGCGGCAGCGGCAGCAGGACGTGGTGACAACCGGCGACGATGGGGTGGCCGCCACCCGCTATCGACCCCACGGCGTGCTGGCGGTGATCGGGCCCTTCAACTTTCCCGGCCACATTCCGCAGGGGCACATCGTGCCGGCGCTACTGGCCGGCAACACCGTGGTCTTCAAGCCAAGTGAGTTCACACCGCTGGCAGGTCGGCGGCTTGCTGAAGTGTGGCAGCGGGCCGGCCTGCCGGCGGGGGTACTCAACCTTGTGCAGGGTGGGCGAGAGACAGGAGCAGCATTGACCGCTCACTCGGGCCATGACGGCATCTTGTTTACCGGTAGCTATCGCACCGGCGTGGCGCTGCGGCAGGCTCTGGTCGCCGAGCCGGGCAAAATGCTGGCGTTGGAACTGGGCGGCAACAACCCGCTGGTGGTCCACGACGTGCAAGATCTTGACGTTGCCGTGCGGCTGACGATCCTGTCTGCCTATCTTACCGCCGGCCAGCGGTGTAGCTGTGCCCGTCGGCTGATCGTCACCAACTTCCCCGGCCGCGCGGCATTTCTCAACCGGCTGGCTGAGGCTATCGATGCCATCCGTGTTGGCCTGCCTGACGATAAGCCGGAGCCCTTCATGGGACCGGTGATTCATGAGGAGGCGGCGATGAGCTTGTTGACTGCCGAGGCCGACCTGGTGGCCCGTGGCGGTGTGGCAATCAGGCAACTGCAACCGCTTCGCGGAAGGCCGACGCTACTCGCCCCCGGGCTGATCGACGTAACCGACGTGGCCGACCGGCTCGACACCGAATGGTTCGGACCGCTGCTGCAAGTCATCCGGGTGCCCGATCTCAACGCCGCCATCACCGAGGCCAACCGAACCGCCTACGGCCTGGCGGCCGCCCTACTCTGCGACAACCCTGACGACTACGAGACCTTTCGCCGCCGGGTGCGGGCGGGACTTATCAACTGGAACCGGCAGACAACCGGCGCCAGCTCACGACTTCCCTTCGGTGGCCTCGGTCACAGTGGCAACCACCGGCCGAGCGGATTCCATGCCATCGACTATTGCGGCTATCCTGTCGCCTCGCTCGAGCGGGACCGGCTGATACCGCCGCCTCCCGTACCCGGCCTGCCGGAAGTGCCGGCAGGCCCATCACCGAAGACGGCTCGCTAATCTGATTGGAGGCAAAAATTTGCAGTTGTCGTTCAAGGAGGCGACCATCTATCGTGCCTGTTTGAGAGAACGTGTCGTTAGCACGGGCTCATCAGCGGCTGTCAGCAGTCCTCCAAATCACTTTTGATGACAAACCAGCGGGCCTCCAGAGCAAAAACGGCCCCGTCGGGGCACCGGGTAGCAGCGGCGATACGGCTGGTGCTCACGGCAGCAGTGCTGCTTCAGCTCGTCCTGCGAGGGCTTGCCCTTCCAGAGCCGGCAACGGCAGGCTTGACCAGCCAGGTGGCACAGCCGCACATTCACCTCGGTGGTCACCCCCACCACGGTTCGCCGCTTCATCAGCAGCCAACTGCGACTCCAAATGACTGCGGGCACCACCATACCCACCCCTACTGCCACAAGGCGGAGGACCACCCGTCCGTTCCCCGGACCACCGATGACGATGGCTGCCCGGTTGATCACGAAGCCGATGTGGTCTACCTGGATGCTTCACTGGTGATCACGCCCGATACCAGGCCGGTTCGTCGTATGGACGATGCCGCTCCTGCTGGCATCCAACCGCCGGCCTCTGAACAGTCCACCCCGGCCCGCTTGGCCGGTCGCCTGCTGCAGCTTCCGGGCGATTCTCCGCCCGACTTCCGCGGACGCTTTCCGCACCGGCTGCAGGTTTGATTCCGCCGCATCATCGGCTTGATGCTGTCGAAAGAGGCTGCAATCGCTCTTCCGAACGGCAGCCTGCGGCTTTTGATGGTGCGTTAAGCGGAGCCGAACGCTGGGAAGCCAGTACCGCCTGCCATGGGAATATGGTGCCGGAAGCAAGAACCTGCAGTTTCCCTCAGCGAGCGTTTCGCGTTTCGAGGACGAGGCATTTCTTTCGGCAAGCGAGAATGCCCACGATCAAAACTTGTGCCCGCGCTGGCACGCTGTCTCTGTCGATCTGCCTGATTCGTTGACATCGCGGTCACCAACCTGCTCCGTCATCCGGAAAAGTGTTCATGTTTAAAAAACTGATTCGATTCGCACGGAATCTGCTGTTGCTCGGCCTTGTCGTCGGTGGTGCCGCTGCGGGCTATCTCACCCGCGACCGTTGGCTGCCGCTGTTCGCCGCGCCGTCTCCAAATGCAGCGGACCACGAACCGCACGAGGAACTGTCGGCAGGCACCGTTGCCGACACGCTCGAACTGAGCCCTCAGGCCCGCAAGAACCTTGGCCTGGTGGCCGGACCCGCCCGGCTTTCGACCTTCCGGCGGACCATCGACCTGCCCGGTCGGGTCGTCGATCACCCCGGCCGCTCCGACCACGGCATCACCTCACCGGTAGTCGGCATTGTCACCGCGATTCACGCGTTTCCCGGTGACACCGTTCAGCCGGGTGACCGGCTGTTTACGCTTCGGCTTCTGGGCGAATTCACCTTGGATGCCCAGTCCGAACTGTTCAAGGCCACCCGTGAGATCGAACTGGAAACCGAAAAGCAGAGCCGGCTGAAGCAGATCGGCGAAGGGGCAATCGCCCCGGTGCGACTGATCGAGGTTGACCAGCAACTCCGCCGGCTTGCGGCAGCCCGCGACAGCTACCGCCAAGAGCTACTCAGCCGCGGATTGTCGCCAGCAGAAATTGCCCGGATCGCCCAAGGGCAGTTTGTCACCACTATCGCGGTCACCGCACCGATGCCCCAGCCCGCTCAAGCAGCTGACACGGCCGGACGGGAGGCAACGGATGGCAGCATCACCTACGAAGTGCAGGATCTGCGAGTCGACCTCGGCAGCCAGGTGCAGGCCGGCCAACTGCTGGGCATGCTGGCCGACCACCGACAACTCTACATTGCCGGTCATGCCTTCAAACGGGAGACGCCCCTGCTGGAACGGACCGCCCAGAACAACTGGCCGATCGACGTGGAATTTGCCGAGGACGATCCCGCCGCCTGGCCACCGCTCACGCAACCCTTCGAAATTCACCACTTCTCCAACTCGATCGACTCGGAAACCCGCACGCTCGACTTCTTCGTTCCGCTGACCAACCAGACCCGTCGCTACACCAAGGACGGCAGGGCCTTCGTTGTCTGGCGGTTCCGTCCCGGCCAACGGGTACGGTTGCACGTGCCGGTCGAGGAACTTGAGAACGTCATCGTCTTGCCGGCCACGGCCGTTGTTCGGGAGGGTCCCGAGGCCTACGTCTTTCGACAGAACGGCAACCTGTTCAAACGGCTGCCGGTTCACCTGTTGCACACCGACCGCCGCCGGGCAGTGCTGGCCAACGATGGCAGTGTTGCCCCCGGCTGGTACCTCGCCCAGTCAGCCGCCGCCACACTCAACCGCGTGCTGAAAGAGCAGACCTCCAGCGGCATGGCCGTCGGCGTCCACGTGCACGCCGATGGCACCGTTCACGGTGCGCACTGACCATCACCTTCCGACAGAAAACCGCCTACTCATGCTCAACGCTGTTATCCGATTCGCCCTTCGCTCCCGGCTGCTGGTGCTCATCGGCAGCTTGGCCCTGCTCGGTTACGGCGGCTACCTCGCTACCCTGCTGCCAATCGACGTCTTCCCCGACCTCGACCGGCCCCGGGTGGTAATCATCACCGAATGCCCCGGCCTGGCCACCGAAGAGGTCGAAACCCTCGTGACCCAGCCGATCGAAATCGCTCTGCTCGGAGCCAGCGGCGTTGAGGCAGTCCGTAGCCAGTCGACCGCGAGCCTGACGGTGATCTATGTCGAGTTCGGCTGGAACGTGAATGTTCGGGCCGCCCGCCAGACAGTGCAGGAGCGGCTGACGACCATCGCCGACAGCCTGCCGGAAGGCATCACGCCACAGATGACGCCCACCGCCTCGATCATGGGGCAGATCGTGATCGCCGGCATGTACCGGCAACGGGGCCCGGGCGGAGGTGATCTGGCGGCCATTCCCGGTGAGCCCCTGGTGGTTGAGCGACTGGGCACGGTCGAGCCGACGAGCCTGAAACTCTGGCGGGTGACCGATCGGCACCGTCCAGCAAGTTGGACCGAAGTGCCGATCGAGGACTGGCAGTGGCAGGCTGATCCAGCCGCCGGCCAAACCGACGGCGTCCCGACTCCGACACGAGCCGCCGTTGTGAAGACGAAGGCGGGCGACCGCTATGAACTTGCGTTCGCCACGCCGGTCGAGCAGTCGATGCGGCTGCGGACGACGGCCGACTGGATCGTCCGCCGGCGGCTGTTGAAGATACCGGGCATCGCTGAGGTGTTCGTACAGGGGGGCGATCGCAAGCAGTATCAGATTCGGGTCGATCCAACGGCCCTGCTGGAATATGGCGTGACACTGCCGATGGTCGAACAGGCCCTGCGGGCCAGCAACATCAACACCAGCGGTGGCTTTGCCGTCGAGGGCGAGCAGGAACGGCCGATCCGGGTGCTTGGCCGCCTCGGGCCCGAGCCCGCCAGCGTTTTAGCTGACCTCCGCAAGGTGCCGCTGGTGGCGACCGAGAAACGGACAATCCTGCTGGAACAGGTTGCCGAGGTGGTCGAGGGCCCGGAATTCAAACGGGGCGACGGCGCGGTCAACGGTCTACCGGGCGTGGTTTTTACGATCGCTAAACAGCCGCATGTCGACACCCGAGCCCTGACCGACAGCATCACCGCTGCGTTGCATGATCTCGAGGCGGCACTGCCGGCCGACATCGTGATCGACCCAGAACTCTTCCAACTCAAGAACTTTATCGACCGCGGCATCTTCAACGTCGGCGAGGCCCTGGTGATTGGGGCAGTCCTGGTGCTTCTGGTGCTGTTCGCCTTTCTGATGAACATCCGCACCACTTTCATCACCCTGACGGCCATCCCATTGTCACTGGTGCTGACCACGCTGGTCTTCCGGATCACTGGCATGCTGACCGGCGCCACCCTGTCGATCAACGTGATGACCCTTGGTGGTATCGCCGTGGCGATGGGTGAACTGGTCGATGACGCCATTGTCGATGTCGAGAACATCTTCCGCAGGCTCAAGGAAAACAACGCCCTGCCTCAACCGCGGCCGGCCCTGCGGGTGGTCTACGACGCCAGCCGAGAGATCCGGGCGGCCATCGTCTTTGGTACGGCGGTGGTGATCCTGGTCTTTCTGCCTCTGTTCGCCCTCTCCGGCATCGAGGGCCGGCTGTTCGCCCCCCTCGGGCTGGCCTATATCGTTTCGATTCTGTCATCGCTGTTGGTGTCGCTGACGGTCACCCCCGTGCTCTCCTATTACCTGCTGCCGCAGTCGCCGGCGGCCCACCGCGAACAAGACGGCCTGCTGCTGCGGCTGCTGAAATTCCTCACCAGCTATCTGATCCGGCTGAGCATGGCCATCCCCGGCCCACTGCTGCTGGTGACCTGGATTGGTGTCGGCCTTGCCGGCTGGCAACTGGCCGGACTGGGCCAGAACTTTCTGCCGCCGTTTGATGAGGGAAGCATACAGATCAACGTCACGCTGCCACCGGGCTCGTCGCTTGATGCCTCGAACGAGACCTGTCGGTTGATCGACGCCAAGCTGCGGTCCATGCAACTGACCGACAGCCGACCGG
>CAZKSP010000122.1:0-7707 GCA_964555385.1 uncultured Chitinophagaceae bacterium | reverse complement strand
AAGAGTCTGATCGGTGTTCCCATCTCCGCCGAGCAACCGCCCCATGCCCTCCACTACCACGCCCAGCCGCGACTACCACGCCTACCCCTGGTGGAGCCCCCGGTTCTGGCACGGCATGCCCCTCGGAGTCTGGCTCGACCTCCTGCGGGAGAATCGCTGGAAAGTCGCCCCCAGCCGGCTCGGGCTGCTCGGCACGATCACCGCAGCCGCTGCCTTCAACTCGCTGGCCGAGCCGCTCTGCCGAGCCCGGTTCCGACGGCAGCTGGCCGAGCCGCCATCAACCGAGCCGCCGGTCTTCATCATCGGCCACTGGCGCAGCGGCACGACGCTGCTGCATGAAATCCTGATGCTCGACGACCGCTTCTGCTGTCCATCGACCTATCAGTGTTTCGCCGCCGGCCACTTCCTGTTGACTGAGTGGCTGGTGACATCGACCCTGGGCTGGATCATGCCGGCGAAACGGCCGATGGACAACGTCGCTGCCGGCTGGCACCGTCCGCAGGAGGACGAATTCGCGTTGGCCAATATGGGCGTGCCGTCACCCTACCGGCGCATGGCATTTCCCGAGACGACACCGGCCGAGCCGACCGCCCTCGACCTCGAAACACTGTCGCCCGACGAGTTGGCACATTGGCGGGGGGCCCTCCACCGGTTCCTGGCGATGCTGGCCGTGCGGGACGCCCGCCGACCGGTGCTCAAGAGCCCGCCCCACACCGCCCGCATGGCGGTACTGGCGGAGATGTTCCCCGGCGCGAGGTTTCTGCACATCGTCCGCGACCCGTTTGTGGTTTTCCCCTCTACGAAGCGGCTGTGGGAGTCGCTGCACCACGTGCAGGCGATGCAGATCGACTCGGGGGCCGAGGCCGAGGAGTACGTCTTTCGCTGCTTTGACACCATGTACAACGCCTTCGAGCGGGACCGGCCGCGACTGGCCGAAGGGCAGCTGCATGAGATTCACTACGAAGATCTGGTAGCCGACCCCGTGACCAAAATGGAGGAGGCCTACGGCCGGCTTGAGCTGGGCGATTTCGAGCGGGTACGTCCAGCCTTCGAGGAACAGGCCGCGTCGATGCAAAAATATCAGCGAAACAGCTATCAGCACGACCCTCGCATCGTGGCCTTGATCAGCGATCGCTGGAAACCATTTCTCGACCGTTACGGGTATACGGCCCCAAGAGCCTGAGCTTGCCATCGGCCCATAAACTCGCTCTGTGAAGCCAGCCGCTCGCGGCATTTGACATCGACCAATGTGCCTGCCACCCGGCGACAGGATGTCGATTCTTTCCGTGAAGGAATCTACACGCGGTCCTGATGCCGCGAAGTACTGCGTTTGCTGCGGCAGTCGAAGCAGAGGCCCGAGATGATCAGCCGGTGCCCCTGTGGCCGAAACTGGTGGGTGGCCGCCACAGCGTTACGAAGCTGCAACAACTCGTCGCTGGAAAACTCGATCAGCTTCTGGCAACCGGTGCAGTAGAGGTGGTCGTGCTGGGGATAGCCGTAGTCGTGCTCATAGACGGCCCGACCATCCAGCACCATCTTCTTGAGCAGCCCGGCCTCAACCATTTCGCCAAGAGTGCGGTAGACCGTTGGCCGACTTGCCCGGCTGCCAGCCGGCGTCTGCTGGAGTTCAGCCAACAACTGCTCGGCATCGAAGTGCTCGTGGCGAGCTGTGACATGGTCGACAATCATCTGCCGCTGCCGGGTAATCCGCTTGCCCCGAGCCTGCATGAATTCCGTAAAGCGTTCCTGCGGCGTCAGGGCCGTGGTGACGGTGCCAAGCGAAAAGTCAGCGGAGGTCGACATCTCCTTCAGTTTAGCAGACTGCGGAACGCAGTCTGCCTTCGCAAACGCAACGCGGCCCCGGTTCACCTGGAACCGAGGCCGCGGCGTTTGTTTTCATCAGCCCAGCCGGCCGCAGCCAACTGGTGCTTCTGAGCCGTTATTTACGACAGTCGATCGAGCAGCCGATCGAGGGCGATGTCGAGCTTTTCGGGCGTCTCGTAGCTGCCATCGGCAATGGCCGCCTTGATGGCATTGACGCGATCGAGGCGAATGTCCGAGGCCGACGAGGCTGCCTGCACGGCATCGACCGACAGCGACACGCCGTCATTGACGCTGCTGAGCCCTTCCGCTGCCGCCCTGCCGGTGGCTGCGGTTGACTCAACGCCCCTGACGCCGCCAACCGACGCCGCACCCTGCATTGAACTGACGCTGAAAATATTCATGGTTGCACTCCTTGCAGTCCGTGGATCGAGTTCCCTTTCCCCTCCGCAAGCCCTACGCGAGAGCGAGTTGAATGGTTCGTTGAAACTCGTCGAGCCTGCTCTTCTCTGGCCCCTTCAGTATGGTCCCCGGATGCCGTCCGTGACGATCCGGTTTTCTTCACTATCGCGATTCTCGTCGCGACCCTCACCACACCAGTCTATTCACATCGTCACACCATCGACACAAACTTGATTCTTTTTTTCCAGCCGTCCGACCAATCACCACAGCTGCGCCAGCTTACCCAGACCACCGCCGATCAGGCCGCAAACTCTCGTCGTCGTGGCACCAACTGATTTTGCAGCCGCTCCACAATGGCCGAGTGCATCTGGCTGACCCGACTCTCGGAAAGATCAAGCGTGGCGCCGATCTCCTTCATCGTCAGTTCTTCGTAGTAGTACAGGATGATGATCAGCCGCTCGTTGCGGTTGAGGCCCCGCGTGACCAGCCGCATGAGGTCGTTCTTTTGAATCCGGCGAGTGGGATCCTCGCCCTTCTTGTCCTCCAGAATGTCGATCTCACGGACGTCTTTCGAGCTGTCGGTCTCACACCACTTTTTGTTCAGACTGACGAGGCTGACGGCATTGGCTTCGACCAGCAGCTTTTCAAACTCCTCGGGAGAGAGCTCCATGTGTGCGGCCACTTCGGCATCAGCAGGGGCACGGCCCAGGCGTGCTTCGAGCGTCTTGATCGCCTCGTTGAGCTTACTGGCCTTGCTGCGGACCAGCCGGGGCACCCAGTCCATTGTTCGCAGTTCGTCAAGCATCGCTCCGCGGATCCGCGGCACGCAGTAGGTCTCGAACTTCACCCCCCGCTCCAAGTCGAAGGCATCGATCGCGTCCATCAGCCCGAAGGTGCCGGCCGAGCTGAGGTCGTCCAACTCAACCCCGTCAGGCAACCGCGACCAGATCCGCTCGGCGTTGTACCGCACCAGCGGCAGGAAGATTTCGATGAGCCGATTCCGGAGGGTGTCGTTCGACTGATCCTGCTTGAACTCCGTCCAGAGCGCGAGCATTTCTTCCGGCGGCAGCTGCTTGAAATCCTTCGCCACGTCATTCCTCCTGGAAACTCTCGGCAACGGCTCAGGCCATCCCTGGCCAAACCGGCTGCGGCTTGAAAGCCGCGGGGGAAGGGTAGGCCGCAACGCACTGCGACACAACTTCACTTCATCGGCCTGTCGCGATCGCTTTCATCAGCAATCTCAGATCAATCGGCCCGAACCGCCCAGCTCGCCCTGTTTGGCGGGTCAGGCAGCACGGCTCTGCGCCAATCGTGAATCAGGGGCACCACCGACAATGGCGAACGCCTCGAGCCCTGGCTGCCCGGCCAGCTCATGCTCGGCCAGCACCGGCACCGAGATGCCCGCCGCCCGCAACCGCTCAGCCACGGCCAGCCGTTCGACCGGAACAGCAATCGCACAGGGGCGACCGCGGTCCCGGAGAGGCCGCACCGCGCGTCGCAGATCGGCGATCAGCCGCTCGACCGCCAGCCGCTCGGCGGTTTCGCCAGCCCGATTCACCAGCCGCTGGACGGCGGCTGGTGTCAGCCTGATCAGGGCCAGTTGGCCGCTGGAACCCCGGAGCCGACGAATGAAGGTTCCGGCAAGCTGCCGCCGCAGGCATTCGGCAAGTTGCCCCGGCTCGTTGGTCTGAGCGGCATGATCAGCGAGCGTCTCAAGCAGTCCGGCCAATGGCTTGATCGGCAGGCCCTCGCGCAGCAGATGCTGCAGTGTCCGCTGGACCGTTGCGACACTCACCACCGCCGGCACGGTCTGTTCAACCACCGCCGGCTCAGTGGCCCGCAGCGATTCGAGCATCCGGGCAGTCTGGTCACGAGAAAGGAGCCGATCGGCATGTCGCAAGAGGGCATCCTCCAGCAGCCGGGCAACAGCGGCAGCAGAAGCGAACGTCTCTCCGCCCCGGGCAGCCACTTCATCTGCCTCAGCCGGGCTGCCCCAGCGAGCTGGCTGGTCGTCAAGACGAAGCGTGCTGGCCGGGTCGCGTTGCCAGCGTTGCCGGGTGATCGCATCAGCTGCTGCAGGAACCAGCAGCTGGCGGCCAAACGGCAGATCGGCCTCGAGAATTGGCTCTCCGTCGAGGTCGAGTGTCCACGCACGCGGCGGCAGGGCTGGATCATCCTGAAAGGTCATCGCCGGAACGAGCAGCCCCAGGGATTCGACCAAGCGGGCCCGCAGGCCCTCCACCGCAACCGGTAACGATGGCTGGTCACCCGCTGCCAAGCTGGCCAGCTCCCGACCCAGCCGCAACGTCAGGCGGTTGCGGCCCAGGATGGCGTCAATCGGGGCGGCCTTTTCCGCCCGCGACGGGCCACCGGCCATCGCCCCCTTCGCATCCTGCTTGCCGGTGGTACGCACCAGCCAGGCCGTCACCAGCACCCCGCCGGCCATCACGGCCAGCGGCAACGTTGGCAGATCCGAGAGGGCCAGTAGCCCCAAAAATGCCGCCGTTACCAGCAGCATGACGGGCCGGGCAAAGAGCTGCCGGCCAAGCTCAACCGGAAGGTTCTGACTGGTGGTTGACCGCGACAACAGCAGGCCGGTCGCCACCGAGACCAGCAGGGAAGGCACGGCCGACGCCAGGCCGTCGCCGATGGTCAGTCGAGCGTAGAGCCCCGCCGCCTCAGTGGCCGGCAGGCCGAGCTGGCCCATGCCGATGGCAAATCCTCCGACAAGATTCACCAGCACAATCACGACGCTGGCCACCGCCTCGCCCCGGACGAACCGGCTGGCGCCATCCATGCTGGCGTAGAACTCGGCCTGGCGTTGCAGGTCGGACCGGAGGCTTCTGGCCTGATCCTGAGTCAGCCCGCCAGCGGCCACCTCGGCATCGATCGCCGCCTGGCGGCCGGGCAGGCCGTCGAGGGTGAACCGAGCCGCCACCTCACTGGTGCGAGTGGCTCCGGCCGTCAGCACAGCAAACTGAATCACCGCAATGATCGCAAAGACAACTGCCCCAACCACCAGATTGTCAGCCGCCACAAAACTGCTGAAGGCCTGTATGACCTCACCGGCTGCAGCGGGCCCGCCGCGACCGGCCTCCGCCAGAATCAGCCGGGTTGTCGCAATGTTGAGCACCAGCCGGACGAGCGTGGCAGCCAACAGAAAACTGGGAAAGGCCGCCATCTCCAGCGGGCTGCGGGCGGCGAGTGCCCCCAACAACGCCAGCACCGCAACCGTCAAATTGGCCGCCAACAGCAGGTCAACCACCGGGGCCGGAACCGGCGCAAGCACGACCAGAATGGCCAGCAGCATCGCCACCGGCAAAGCGAGATTGGCCGCCTGACCGGCAAGGCCACCGAGAAATGCAGTGCTTCGAGGCGAAGGAGCCATCGGGCGGGAACCGCTTTGCCAGCTGGTTTGATAGGGTATTGGGGGCAGGACAGTAGCCATACTGGGCAGCTGCTGTCCAGCTGTCTGCCCCCGGTAGCCAAACAAAAATGGTCGCCGCCGGAATCCCGCCGACCACTTTGCCTGTTCCCCCTCCGCCCCCTCGCTTGCAGCCATGAAGTTTCACCGCGACGAGGTTCAGTTCGAATACCCTGACAATTGGACGGTCGAGGTGGAAGGCTCACCCGAGACCGGTCTTCAGGTCAGTGTTTCTGCCCCCGGCGGCGCTTTCTGGTCACTCTCTCGACAGCCGGCCGGCAGTGATCCGGCGGAGTTGGCGGAGGCAGCAGCCACGCAATTGCGAAAGGAATACCCGGATCTGGAAAGTGAACCGGCGACCGAAACGGTGTTTGGCCAGCCTCTGGCCGGTGCCGACATCAACTTTTCCTGCCTCGACCTGACCAACACGGCGGTATTTCGCTGTCTGGAACTACCCACCGGCTGCTATGCGATCTTCTGTCAGGCTGAAGATCAGGATTGGCAGCAGCTGCACCATGTTTTCAAGGCGATGACCGCCAGCCTCGTCCGTGGGCTGACAACTGAGGGGCCCTGATGACGCCCCATGGTCGAACGTGTGCCACTTGAATAGATTTCCGCTGGTATCGCCCGCCGCATCCCCGACCGAAAGGATCTCATGGTCGCCCTGACCAACCTGTTCACCACCGCCCTAGCAGGCACCACCGGCGCGGGGCTGCTGGCGGCCACCGGCGCGGCTGCGGCGACGGTCGCCGAAGGACCGATTCAGGCAAGTCACTGGGTGGCATTCGCCATCTTCGTCACCGTGCTGCTGGCCCTCGACCTGATGGTCTTCCACAAGCACTCGCACGAACCGTCCTTGTCGGAGAGTGCCTTCTGGACCTGCATCTGGTCAGCACTTGCCCTGTCGTTCAACGGTCTCATCTGGTGGTGGCTGGGCAGTGCCGCGGCGATTGAGTTCCTCACCGGCTACCTGGTTGAGTGGTCACTGTCGATGGACAACGTCTTTGTCTTCGCGGTGGTCTTCGGCTATTTCGGCGTGCCGTTGAAGTATCAGTATCGGGTGCTGTTCTGGGGCATCCTGGGAGCGGTACTGATGCGGCTAACCTTCGTGCTGGTAGGTGCCGAACTGGTTGAGCGTTTCCACTGGATCCTCTGGCTCTTCGGTGGCTTCCTCGTCTACACCGGGCTGAAACTCGCCTTTTCCAGCGAAGACGTTCATCCCGAGGACAACTTCCTGCTGAAGTTCTTCCGGCGATTCATCCCGGTGACCAACAAGCCCGCCGGTGACAAGTTTTTTGTCAAAGAAGAGAGCCGCTGGGTGGCAACGCCGCTGTTCCTCGTGCTGCTGGTGGTGGAAAGCACCGACGTTCTCTTTGCGGTCGATAGCGTGCCGGCGATCTTCGGCGTGGTCGACCAGAACGCCCACTATTTTCGCTTCGTCGTCTTCACCTCGAATGTCTTTGCCATTCTCGGTCTGCGGGCGCTCTATTTTCTGCTGGCCGGGGTGATGGACCTGTTTCGATTCCTCAACTACGGGCTCTCGGCAGTGCTCGTGTTTGTTGGCGGCAAGATGATTGCCGAAGCGGCCCGTCACAGCGAATGGATGGCAGAGCTTGGTGGCTGGGACGCCCATGCCGAGGGCCACCTGGTGCCGCCATGGGCCTCACTGTTGGTGATCATTGCGTTGATCGGCACAAGCGTCGCCGCTTCGCTGCTGTTCCCGGAGGCCAAGCAAGCAGAGACTGAAGCCCCCCGCGACGCGGAGTAACACCGCGGCACGCCTTTGCCCTGCCGGTCCATCGGCGGCCGCCCGTGGCTTCCAGATGCACGTTGTACTTCACGACTTCTTCCTGCCCGCTGGCAGGAAGCCGAGGTGCGGAAGCGATCAGACGGGCTAACGCTGAGACACTGCCTCGACCCGAACCCGCTCGTAGAGCTGCTCATGGGCGGCGGCCATCTGCTCGGCGCGGTGAAGCTCACGGACGCGGCCGTGGCCAGCGGTCGCGAACGACTGGGCACCGACGGGGTCGTTAAGCAAAAGAGCCGCCACTCTGGCCAGG
>CAZKSP010000121.1:0-7720 GCA_964555385.1 uncultured Chitinophagaceae bacterium | reverse complement strand
CGAGGCCGCAGAGCACGACTGCTTCGGTGGCGTCACCGACCTGTTGGGTGAACGACTCGCAGCCGCAGCAGCTGAACGACAGCTTTTCAGTGACTTTGTCGAGTTTTTCGGCCAGCGTCTCAACAGTCGGTCCGAGCCCTTTGGGATATTGTTCGGTTGCCAGTACTGGCACGTTGAAAAGCCGAGCGGCATCGACCAGTCGGCAGCTCTCGGTGATAACGGTTGAGCCATCGGGGATCGTCGGCAACAGCCGCTCCTGGATGTCGATGACGACAAGGGCGGAGGTGGCTGAAGTGAGTTGCATGGAGACCCTCGGGTTCAAAGGATTGTAGGGCGGTCAGGCCGAGCCGGCAGCCAGAGCAGGAATCGTAGCGTATTCGGCGCCGAATCCGCTGAGGAACAGTCGCCGCGACGTTTCGCCGGTGATGGTGATGCGAATTGCCAGGCGGTTCTCCGGCAGAGCGGCGGCGATCCGTTGGGGCCACTCCAGAAAAATCAGCCGTCGCAGCCCCTCGGCGGGCTCGAGCAATTCCTCCCAGCCGAGCTCCTGCAGTTCATCAGGATCGCTGAGCCTGTACATATCGGCGTGGATCAGTTGGAGTTCACCGGTCGGTGCGTCATGAATCTGAATCAGGCTGAAGGTTGGGCTCGTCACCTCTGCCGGATCGATCCCGGCTGCTGCGGCGACGGCCTTGACCAGCGTCGTCTTGCCGGCTCCCAGGTCCCCTTCCAGAGTGATGACCGCCGTCGCTGGCAGACAGGCAGCCAGCCGACTGGCAAAACGGTCGAGGCTGGCCAGGTCAGCGATGGCGACGGTATCACTGTTCGCCGAATCTGTCGGGTCATTCGAAGGCATGGTCAAACCCTTCTGCAGCCAGTGGGTGTTTGCTGCCGTCGGTTGCCTTGCCTTGCAGGCCGTGTTCGGCCACGATCTCCCCAATGATGGTCGGCCGCATCGAGCTGCCGGCTACTAGTTCGCTTGGTGGCGTTGCGACCAGCCGGATCGCCTCGGCGGCCGGCATTGCCAGCAGCAACTCAAAGTCTTCACCGTCACCGAGGGCATGCTCAAGTGGTGTTTTGCCAGCTGCGGGCTGCAAGGAGGCCAGTCGCTCAGCATCGGGGTGCACGGGCACCGCCTTCAGGTCGATCACGCCGCCAACATCGCTAGCCGCCGTCAGCCGTGACAGATCGAGTGAAAGTCCATCGCTGATGTCGATGGCGGCATGGACCGTAAATTGCCTTGCGATTGCCATCGCTTCGCGGCAGCGCGGTTCGACATTCAGGTGCCGGCCCAGCAGGCTGCCACCAACCGGCCCAGTGACCACGATGAGATCACCAGTCTGCGCTCTGTCCCGCCGCCAGGCGTGGCCGGCCGCTACGCTGCCGAGAGCCGTAACGCTGATGACGAGTGGGCCGTCCCAGGCGTTGGTGTCGCCACCGGCCAGGGTTACCCCGTAGGCAGCGGTCATTGCCGTAACGCCTGCGGTGAGTTCATCTGCAATGATCCGTCCACCGCAGCGGGGCAGGGCGACAGCCACCACAACCGCTTCCGGAACGGCGGCCATCGCCGCGAGATCACTCAGGCTAACGGCCACCGCTTTTTGGCCAATCTGGCTGGGGGTCGCCGCTGGTGGAAACTCTCCTGTTCCCTGACGGCCCTGCAGAAGAAAGTCGACTCCCTCGGTGAGCAGGTCAACGGTGATCACGGTGCGACTGTTTGGCGTCGGCCGCAGCACGGCTGCATCGTCCCCGGGTGGTACCTCAAGCCGCCTGTCCCGCGGCAGCTGCCTGATGAGTCGGCCGACAAAATCCGATTCCACGCGATCGTACTCCGCATGTTGCTGATGACGGGGATGCCAGACGGCACTCCTTCAGCGGAGAATTGTATCGGAGGCGAGGTGGCCGAAGAGTGTGTCGCGGCCGCGAAGAATATAGAACTTCACCGCGTCGATTTGCTCAGACTCGATCTGGTCAAGGATATAGCTGACATTGTCAGGCGTGATCGTCTCCCAAACGTGCAGTCCTACGAGGATGTCTCCAGGACGAATCCCCTTGTCGCTCGCCGCGCTGCCGAAGCGGACCTCTTGGACCAGCAGTCCGCCACGGTACCGTGGCTGGAGCTGCCTCACCGCATCAGCGACCGCCGGGGCCAGTCTCAGCCCCAGTTGCTCCCAGGACCGTTCTGCAGCGGTGGCGACCTGCTGCCGGGCTTCTGCAAGTGCCAGCTGAAGCTGTTCTTCGCCGCCCTCCCGGGTGACGGTCACGGCGACGATTTCACCTGCCTTGCGGCCAAGCAGCGCCCGTTCAATGTCAAGCTGACTGCCGACCGTCTGGTCACCGACACGCAGAATGATGTCGCCAGCCCGCATGCCAACCGTCTCGGCGGGGCTTTCACGATGAACCGTCTCGACCACCGCGCCGGTGGAGCAGCTGCTGCAGACGATGCCATGCCAGGTGTGATCGACCCGTTCGACTGACAAGAGGTTTGTGACGACCCGCAGTACACTGTCAACGGGGATGGCAAAGCCAATGCCCTGAGCGCCGGCCCTGACGGCAACATTGATGCCGATCATCTCGCCGTTGATGTTCAAGAGCGGTCCGCCCGAGTTACCAGGGTTAATGCTGGCATCAGTCTGGATGAGATCCTCATAGCGTTGCGTTGGGCTGACATCGACGTTGCGGTGGAGTGCCGAGACGATGCCACGGGTGACAGTGTGCTCATAGCCATAGGCGTTGCCGAGGGCGAGAACCGTCTCACCGATCAGCAGGTCGCTAGAGATTCCCAGGCGAATGACCGGCAGTGGGGTGAGGGAGTCAATTTTGATGACCGCCAGATCGGTGTGGCGGTCGTGAGAGACCAGCCTAGCGGCAACTGTGCGGCCGGAGGCGAGCGTCACCTCGATGTTTCGCACGCCATCAACGACGTGAAAATTCGTGACGGCGTAGCCGCGGGCATCGATAACGACACCGGTTCCCATGCCGTTCACCCGCCGCTCATCATCCTCAGCCTTGTCGGCGATCAACTTCTCGCCGTGGATGTTCACGACGCTGTCGCGGCACGATTCGATTGCCCGCACGATAGCAGTTCGACGGAGGTCCTCAGCCTGCGTGGGGCAGAGGAAGCCCAGCGACGCCAGTGACAGCGTGAACAGCAGGCAGACCCGCAGTGATCGCATCGAGGGATTCCAGACGACAGGCAGTCAGTGGCGGAACACAGACCGCCCACTCTGGTTCGATCGGCGTGGAAGCTGGAGGATTTCTCAATCGATGAAAGCTGGCCGCATACCTTGCCAGCAGCGGCCCGCCAGCATGAAGCTGGTACCGGCGGGGGTGAGTTTGCGGGCGCATGGATTTTTCGTTCAAGCCGGCTGCTGGCCTCAGCCGGGCGGGGGCGTGTGGGCGGTGTCCGAGGGGGGGCTGGCCTGCGTGGGAAGCAACAGTGGGAGTAGTTGCAGTGACAAAAAAAGCAGTAAGGTCACCAGAATCACATAGGGCCACATCGACGCCAGTCGCTCGCCGAATTCCCAGCCAGCAGCCTGGGCGACGCCCCCAACCAGTGTTGCCAGGAACAGCAGCAGCAGACCCGCCATGATGATGCCGCAGCCGAGCGAGGCCATGGTGCCCCGGAATGTGCCTAGTTCGCTGAATTCTTCCTGGTGGAGGTCGATCGCCCGGCCCTTGGTAAGGCTGCGGGGCACTGTTTCAGCGAGCTCAATGGTGCGGGCGGCGTCTGCCCAGGTGGCCGCGGCAATCGTCTCGTCAACACCGCTGTCAGCAGTTCCTATTAACTGCCGGCGAAGCGTCTCGAGCATGACTGCGGCTGGATCAAAGTTTTCGCTGTCTGTCGGATGGTCGAGTGGTAAGGACTGGCCTGCCGCGTCCGGTAGTTGGCTGAGTTGCCAGCAGCCGTTGAGATCGCCCGGCACATCGATCCGCAGCCGGCCGGTTGCGCAGATCAGTTCAATCGTCAGTTCCTCCACGGCGCCTTTGGCAACCTGCCAGCGCACGGGGAGCTGATCGGGGCCGCTGAAACCGATGGCAAGAGTCGCCCAGGCGGCATCACCGCCGCTGCCGAGTGCCATCAGCCGGGCAGGTTCACCGACGAGTACCCGAATCAGGTCTGCATCACGGGCCAGACTGGCCAGCACGGCGTCGCGACTGCGGTCGGCCTGTCGGCGCTCGAACTGGAGTGTCTCGAGGCTACCGAAAGGGCCGCCGCCGGCGATCGACTGCTCGATGAATTGTCGCAGTTGGATGATCAGCGGATGCCGACGGGCTGGTAAGAAGGGCACGATACTGGCGGCTGAGTCAGCCAGGATCATGTCGAGTTCATAGGCCCAGAGCATGGACAGGCAAGCCGGATGGTTCAGCAGCAGTGGCCGTCCCGCCTGGACCAGCGTGCGAACCTGTTCTGCCCGTTCGTCGTTCCAGCCCTCAATAGCCACCAGCACGGCATCGCAGCGTTCGGCTTCGAGAAGAAGCTGCCACTGCTCGACTGGCTGTCGGTCGATTTCCCCACAGTTTTCGGGAAGGTCGGCGGCAATGCCTACCGCCGGGCCAATTGCATCCCCTGCCGCCACAGCTGCTGCCGCCACAGCGAGGGTCTGCGGATCGCTACCGAGAAGACCGAGTTTCATCTGCTGCCGTGCGGGGTAGGGCGGGCCACGTTGACGCCTGTCGAGGTGTCGGTGAGAACTGATTCTCTCGCGGGCGGCAGAAAGCGGCCTGACGGGGCTTGCTATCCTGTCTCCTGCTGTACACAGATAATACCGCACGCTGCCGGGAAGGGGATGCCACATGCTTGCTGAGGTGATTGCCATCGGGGACGAATTGACCAGCGGTCAGCGGCTCGATACGAACAGTCAGTGGCTTGCCCGGGAACTCGGCCTCTTGGGCATTCCCGCGGGCTATCACACCACCGTCTGCGACACGCTTGAGGCTGGTATTGAGGCCTTTACGGCGGCCGCCCGCCGCACCCAGGTGGTGCTGGCGACCGGGGGGCTCGGCCCGACTGCCGATGATCTGACACGGGACGTACTGGCGGCTGTGGCGGGCGTGGAACTTGTCTGCTGCCAGTCGTCGCTGGCGGCGGTGGAGGCCCGCTTCACCCGTCGCGGCATGGAAATGCCCGAGAGCAATCGCCGCCAGGCAATGTTTCCGGCAGGCAGCCAGCCGATTCCGAACCCAGACGGCACGGCTCCCGGCGTTGATATGCCGCTGCCAGCGGCTGCGGGCTGGGGGCGGGGGCTGGGAAGCCGGGTTTTCGCATTGCCCGGGGTGCCTGCTGAAATGCGGCGGATGTGGCAGGAGACAGTTGCCCCTCAGCTTGAGTCCGCAGTTGGAAAACGCCGGGTGCTGCGGCATCGCCGGCTGAAGTGCTTTGGCGCCGGCGAGAGCGCGATCGAGGCAATGCTGCCGGGGCTGATCGAGCGGGGCCGTGATCCGACCGTCGGCATCACAGCCCATGAAGCGACCATCACGCTGCGGATCTCAGCCTGGGCTGATGATGAGGCGGGCTGTCAGGCCAAGATCGAGAGTACTGAGCAGCTCATCCGAGTTACGCTGGGCCAGCTTGTTTATGGTGTTGAAGACGATGAGGTGGAGGACGCAGCGCTTGCCGCATTACTTCACTCGACTGCCAGCCTGGCCTGTGTCGAAGCTGGAACTGCGGGACGGGTCGTCAGCCTGATGGCTCAGGCCGCCGGCCGACGTGGCCAGCCTCAGCCTGCCTTTCGCGGTGGCCTGGTGGTGCCCGAACTGTCGGCTGATCCGGCGGCCCTCGCGGCGGCGGCCGCTGACGCTGCCGATCGCCAGGCCGCAGCGATCGGCCTGGCGGTCGGGCCGGTGCGACCGGCGGGGCAGCGGCAGGCGGTCGATCTGGCAATTGCTCGAGCCGGCGAGCAGCAGGTCATCGAGCACCTGCTTGGTGGTGGTGAGATTGCACTGGCCCGGGCTGCCAAGACGGCCCTCAACACCGTGAGGCTGCTGGTGAACGACGCTCCTTTGGAGGCCACACGATGAACCATTCAACCGCCGGTGTCGGCCGCCGAACCGTGGTACTGTTCCTGGGGCTCGTGGTGTTGGTCAGCCTGATTGTCTGGCCCTCGATTGCCGGCCGCATTCGCTATGCCCAGACCCGGGCCGAGTTGCGGGCGATTCGGGATGCGGCGATGGTGGCTGAGTTGTCCTCGGTCGGCAAGCTGTTCACCACGCTGGCTCGGGTCATCGGGCCATCGGTCGTCAATGTGACCAGCGTCCGGCGGTCGCAGACGCTGATTGACGAGATTGCTGCGTTGCACGGTGGCCAGCCGGGCGGGCAGTTCGACGAGTCGATCGGGTCAGGATTAATCATTTCAGCTGACGGTTTCATTGCCACCAACTATCACGTGGTGGCTCAAAGCCAGTCAATTGAGGTCCGGCTGGCCGATGGCCGGCGGTTTCCGGCCCGCCTGGTCGGGGCCGATGCCGCCACCGACTTGGCCGTGCTCAAGATCGAAGTCGATGGGCTCCCCGCTGCCGACTGGGGTGACAGCGAGAGTGTTGAAGTCGGCGAGATGGTCTGGGCAATCGGAAACCCGTATGGCCTCGACCGCACACTGACCTACGGCATCATCAGTGCCGTCGGACGTCGTGGGGTTGTGGGCAACCCGTATGAAGAATTTCTGCAGACCGATGCTTCGATCAATCCGGGGAACTCAGGTGGCCCGCTGGTTGACGTGCACGGCCGCGTGATGGGAATCACGACCGCGATCGTCGGCCGCAGTTCTCGCGGCATCGGTTTTGCGATTCCCAGCAGCACCGCCCGTCGCATCTGCGAAGAGATTCGCCAGCAGGGGCATGTCGAACGGGGGCACATTGGCCTTCGGTTGCGCGAGCAGATCGGAGGGGGCGTGTTGGTGCTGGCCGTCGCAGAAGGTTCTCCCGCCGCCGTCGCCGGCATTGAGTCGGGTGATCTCATTGAGGCTCTGGACGGTGAGCCACTCGACAGTCCGGCCACGCTGGTGCTGATGCTCACCCGATTGCCGATCGGCAGCGAGGTGACGCTGCGGATTAGACGAGGGGAAGAGGCGGTTGATCTTCCAGTGCGGATCGGGCGTCGGCCACGGGAGCGTTCCTGATAAGGAAGAGTGCAAGGAGCAGGTATGAGTGGTAACGCAAAAGCGGTAGTAGGAGCGTGCCTGATCGCCGCGATGAGCGGTTGGGGAACGGTTGCTGTCGCGAAACGGCCGCCGAACATTGTGGTGTTCATGGTCGATGACCTCGGCTGGAACCATCTCAGCGCCCCCGGGCCAACGCTTGGCACCGCACCAGTGGTCTATCAGACACCGAATCTTGAACGGCTGGCGGCTGCCGGCGTGAGCTTTCCCTGGGCCTATGCCCAGCCCAACTGCGCCCCGACCCGGGCAGCGATGCTGACCGGACAGTATCCGGCACGCGTTCACAACGACGTTTATGTTGTCGGCAGCCTCAACCGCCACGGCCGGGGCGGTGTTACGAAGCAGCAGGCGCGATTTCAAGGGCCGAAGCAGCATGAGGACGTTGCGGTGGCGGCGGTGACGATTGCCGAGGCGATGCAGGAGAATGGCTACACGACCGCCCACATTGGCAAGTACCACGTCGGAGGCCACCAGGGACCAGCCACGCTGCCGGAGCAGGCCGGCTTTGACATCAACATCGGGGGCTGCCAGCAGGGGCATCAGCCAACCTGCTTTGCCTCAAA
>CAZKSP010000120.1:0-7757 GCA_964555385.1 uncultured Chitinophagaceae bacterium | reverse complement strand
GCCACCTTCTTCTTGGCGACCTTCTTCTTAGCCACCTTCTTCTTGGCGACCTTCTTCTTGGCGACCTTCTTCTTAGCCATTGAATGGCTCCTTGCCACTGGCACCCGAACGATGAAACTGATTGATTCCGAGGGTGCCTTATGTTGGAAGCAATCAACGTTTGCGATGCTGCCATGCAGTGAAAGCACTGACACTGACAGCAACGCAGACAAAGTTTTCAGAAATTAGTCGAAAGACTGTCAAGAGAAGTCAGCAAAAATTTTTTGCTGGCCAGATCCCGGTGACGGTTTCGGTCTGAGTCAATCTGACCGCACTCAACCGATTCTGGGGACAGCTGGTAGAGGTTGAGATGCCTCTGTCGGGGTCTGCTCAGGATGAAGCAGGCTGCTCTGCCACCCAGCGTTCAAGCATGGCCAGCTGACGAAAAAAGCCCTGTTCTGTGCAGCCTAACGGACTTTTGAAGAAGCTTGCCAGCCACCCGAGTTGTCCCTGTTCACCGTTTTGACGGGCCCGGTCAACCAGCCGCACCAGATCGATCACGAGCGGTGCTGCCAGGATGGAATCACAGCCCTGCCAGGTGAATTGCATAGTCATTGGGGTTCCCAAAAAGCCGCGGAAGTGGATGTGATCCCAGGCAGTCTTCCAATCTCCAAGGCTCTCGATGTACTCAATGGAGACGTGTGTCTGTGGCGGTTTTGGCAGCAGGGCTCCCAGCAGGTGGTCCTTGCTTTTGACTTTGGCAGCCTTGTTCGCCGGGTCATCAAGGATCCGGCCGTCGAGATTGCCAAAGATGTTGTGGCCAACCCAGCTCATCACATCGAGGTTCCGAGCGGCGAACATTGGGGCCAGCACACTCTTGAGCAGCGTTTCACCCGTTTTGCCATCGCAGCCGGCATGCGGTAAACCGCGTTGGCGGGCCACTTCATCCAGCGCTCGTGGACTGGCGCCTGTTGAGGGGGTGAAGTTGATGTAGGCGGCACCGGACTCGAAAGCAGCCAGTGCATAAAGACTGCTGGCTGGCAGTGGGCTGCCGACGTCAGCGGGCTGGTCGAGAGCTGGCTCAATCGCAGCAAAGGTATCCGGAATGGTGCCGTTCCAGGGGGGTTCGGTTGAGGCGAGGTTGACGACGACCACCCGATCGACCTTGGTGGTGGCAGCGAACTGCTGGATGTCATCCCGAATACGGTCGATTGCCTGCCGCGGCGTCTCGACGACCGCCATCACCGACGGATCAGCCAGACGGCTGATTGAATCACCTGCTGCCAAAACCGTTCCAGGCTTCAGCCGCGTCTGAATGACGTCGAGGTCACCTGCTGTTTCCTCCAGCAATTCTGGCGGAATTGCCCGGCTCACTGTCCACATCCGCCTGGCTTCGTCTGTGAGCTTTCCAGGTCGGATGTCATGTCCGCCCACCACGATCGCATCACAGTTGACCAAAGCCAGCCGCTGAAACGGCTCGGTTTCAGTCAGCAGGCCAAACGGCCTGACTTGGCCACGGGCCAGCGCGGCCAGACCGGTCATGACGGTTGTCGCGACGCCACCCTTCGCGCCCACCAGCCAGAGTCCGACCTTCCCGCTCGCCATCAAAAGCTCCTCGTTTGTGCCGTGCTATCATCTCAGGAGGGCCGCGAGACCGCTGCCCTGTCCGTAAGTATGCCACGCTACCGACGGCTCTGCCGCCGGTGAGGGAAAGGAAAGATCGATTGATGGAACAGGCCGCATCGCTCCGATTGGCCACCCGGATGGCCTCCCTCGAACCTTCAGCCACGTTGGCGATGGCAGCCCGGGCAGGGGCAATGAAGGCGGAGGGCATCGACGTCATCGATCTTTCGGTCGGTGAGCCCGATTTCCCCACGCCGCCGCACATCTGCGCGGCAGGGGCGGCAGCAATCGCAGCTGGCAAGACCAAGTACACGCCGGCAGCCGGCATCCCGGCGCTCCGGCAGGCTGTGGCGACCGACTATAGCCGGCGGGCCGGGCTGGCCGTTGAGGCAGCGCAGGTGATCGTTTCCAACGGTGCCAAGCACAGCCTGCACAATGTCTTCACCGCGGTGCTCAACCCGGGGGATGAGGTGATTGTGCCGACGCCCTACTGGGTGAGCTATGCCGAACTGATCAAGCTGGCCGGGGCCAAGCCAATTCTGCTACCGACGTCACTCGAGGACGACTTCAAACTGAAGCCAGCGGCCCTGGCAGCAGCGATCACGCCTCAGACGCGGATGCTGTTGCTCTGCTCGCCTAGCAATCCCACCGGTGTGGTCTACACCCGGGCTGAACTCGAGGCACTGGCTGATGTCGCCATTGAGGCCAACCTGGCAGTGGTCTCTGATGAGATTTATGACCAGCTTGTCTTTGATGGCCGCGAGTCAGTTTCGTTCCCCACCCTGCGGCCAGGGTTGGCGGACCGTTGCGTCGTGGTGGCAGGCGTCAGCAAGACCTATTCAATGACTGGCTGGCGGATTGGCTGGACGATCTCTCCGGCCCCGCTCGCTAAGGCGATGGGTAGCCTGCAGAGCCAAGAGACGAGCAACCCTTGCAGTGTCAGCCAGCATGCGGCCCTTGAGGCATTAACCGGACCGCAGGAATGTGTGGCCGAGATGCGAGCTGCGTTTCAAGCCCGCCGTGATCTTGTGGTCAGCCGGCTACGGGAACTGCCTGGTGTGCGGATTCCGGACATTGGTGGCGCCTTTTACGCGTTCTTTGACATCAGCCAGTCGCTCAAGAACCCGGGCGGGCCGGCCACCAGTATCGAGTGGTGCGAACGGCTGCTTGAGCAGGAGCAGGTGGCCACCGTCGCTGGCGCCGCCTTTGGCGCGGAGGGGCATGTGCGGATGTCGTTTGCTGCGTCTGAGGAAAAGCTTCATGCCGGCCTTGATCGCATCGGCCGGTTTCTCGCTTCGCTGACTGCCTGAGTCACCAGTGGGAAGCAGTGGCCAACGAAACTGTGTTGATCAGCCAGCTGCAATTGTTCTTGCTGGTGGTGCGGCACGGCGGCTTGGGCCGGTGCGGCCGGCGGGTGGCAAGGCGGCCTGTGAAGTTGGTGGTGAGAGCCTGCTGAGCCTGGTGGCTGCTGCCGTAGCGCCGGTCATGGCCGAAATCGTGGTGGTCGGTGGGGAACAAGTGCCAGCCGATCTGCGTGAGCGCTTCCCGAGTCTCCGGCAGCTGGCCGACAGCCAGCCCGGAGCGGGTCCACTGGCTGCGATCCGGGATGGCCTGGCCGATATCTGTCAGTCTCGATCGACGGAGGGACAGCCGCTCCCGTCTGCGGTGCTATTGGCTGCCTGCGACCTGCCGGCGCTGCGGCCGTCGTTGGTGCGGGCATTGCTCGATCGGCTACTGTCAGCTGCGGATGATCCTGCCTGGGTCATTCCACAAATTGGCAGCCAGCCGCAGTATCTTTTTTCAGCCTGCCGGCCCCAGCTACTCGATCCCCTGCAGGTTTTTCTGGCCACCGGCCGCCGTGACCTGCGGGGCTTTGCCGCCGCGTTGGTGGAGCACAACGCTGATTGGGTCGTCACGATTCCACCCACGATCTGGCTGCAGATCGATCCTGCAGGGGCAGCCGGCCGCGATATCGACACGCCCGCCGATCTGGCTGCCTTGAACGGTTCGGCTTCGCGAGACCACTGAGCCGGCTCTATACTTTACGGCGGTCATGGACGATCTCTGGGACGATGATGAGCCGGTGCTATCGCCGCCGCCACGGCGGTCACGGCGGTGGCGTCGGCTGTTCGTACTGGGCCTGGCAATGGTAGCACTCTGGCAGCTGCCTCAGGTGACGCTCGTGCCTGCGATTCGTGACTGGCCGCTCCAGCAGGCCTTTAACGGTATCGCCGGACGGCTCAGCAGTGGCGGGGCGGAGTGGCACTGGTTTGGTCCCATCGTCTACCGAGATGTGCTTCTCGAGGCCTCGGACGGTCAGCCACTGCTGGCAGTCGATCAGCTGACGATTGGACGCAGCCCGTTCCTGCTGGCAGTCCGTCCGATGGACCTTGGCCGGATCGTGGTGCAGGGTGGTCGGCTGTCGACCGCAGTCTGGCAGGGAGGCAGTACAGTTGAGACGGTGCTTGAGCCATGGCTGGCCCGGCTGGCTGAGATCCCGACGGCACCTCCACCGACACCAGCCGTTGACCGCTGGGGCGGTGGCACAGACGATCGGCCGGCGACTCAGGCTCCGGCCTTGAACGGCTCTCTCGAACTCATCGATTTGACTGTTGAACTGATCGACCTGCGGCATGATGATGCCTGGTGGATCACCGATCTGGCTGCTTCGGTTCCTCTGTCTGCGATGGCCGCCACCGGTGGCCTGCTGCCGATCGATACGGTTGTCAGTGGCCGGCTGCGGCACGTCGGCCAGCCCCAGCTTGTCGTGCCTGGAAGTCCGCCCACTGCTACTCCAGCAGGTTCGGCCAGTGTTGCCAGCCGGACGGCGGCCACGCTGGCCCGTGATGGAGGCTGGTCGCTCACGGTGCATGCGGCTGGCTCTGCTGCCGACGTGGCTCTTGCTGTTGGGGGCACGCGCCTGCCTGCCGGCTGCTCGCGGCTGGCCGCCAGTAGATTTGGCTGGCCGGTGGTGATGACAGGTCAGCTCGATCTGCGAGCCGATGTCACGCTTTCACCCCCACCAGTTGCTGCCAGCCGCCACCGGGCCGACTGGCAGCTTGCCTGTTCGGGTCATCTGGCTGGCCGACACCTGTCGGTGCGGGATGCCAACACCAACGCAGAACGGCTCCTCGTCGATCAGCTGGAGTTGCCCTTCGGCCTTTCCGCCACAGCAGATCAACTGCGGCTGGAGCGACTTGAGCTTGAGACATCGCTGGGGCGAGCCGATATCAACGGCACAATCCGTATCCCTTCGGTGCTGCCGTCTCCGACCATAGCGGCGGCATGGTCGTGGCTTGAGACGCTTGCTGGTCCGGCTATCGCCACCCACGCTGAAATCGATCTGGCGGCAGTTGCCCGCAGTCTGGCTGGTGGCATCGCCCTGCGACCTGATGTCCGGGTGACCGGTGGGATGGTCGAGCTCGACCTGAACGGTGATGCTCAAGGGATCGAATTGCGGGCCGCGCTGGCTGGGTTGCAGGCCATTCAAGGGACGCAAGACCTCGCATGGTCGGAGCCGTGTAGCGGATGGCTCCGGGCCCGGCGACTGGTCACCGGTGGGCTACAGCTGACCGAAGCGCGGCTGGCAGCAGCAGCCGCCGAGCTCACCGCGACAAACAGAGCCGGTGGCATTGAAACAACCTGGCGGTTTGATCTGGGCGACCTCTTTACTGCTGCCACTGAGTTGTTCGATCTCCAGCCGCCGGAGGAGCCGCTGGTCGTCGCTGGTGCGGCGCGTGGTCGGCTGCTGGTGGGCCGCACTCCCGATGCCACAGCCACCACGCTATCGGCGGCAGCAAGCCTGGAGGATTTTTCGTGGTCAATGGGCGGGCGGCCAGTCTGGCAGGATGATTTGGTGGCGATCGATGTTGATGCGGTTGGAAACGCAGCCGCTGATCAGGTTGTGCTTGATCAGGCCAGTCTGCGAATCGAGGCAGGCGGTGACTTGGCGGCCGCCGCGCTGGTTGGGAGTTGCACGGTCATGCTGCCAGCAGCTGGAGGTGGCTGGCCGCAGCTGCGGGCCCGCGATGGGAGCGGCGGTACCATCGACTGCCGTTTGACCGGCGGCCTCGACCGTTGGCAGGGCCGGCTGCTGGGCCTGTTGGCAGGAGCGGGCTGGCCGCCATCGCCGGGCTCAATTGAGCTGGACGGTCAGCTCGACAGCAGCCTGACGATTAGCAGTGTTGGCTCACAGTGGCAGATTACAAAAGCCACGGGCCAGATCGACTCTTTCGGGCTCACAGCCGACGGCCTCGAGATCACCGAGCCGCGGGTGCTGCTGTCGGCCGTTGGTTCGATCGACCCGGAGCGGGAGTTGGTTGATCTGGCGTCTGCCGAGGTGTTGACGGCAACAGCATCACTACGGACCAAAGGGCTGCAGGTGGTGACGCACGACCTGACAGTCGACCGTCTGTTCGATGTGCTCCGGGGTCGGCTGCAGGGGCAGGCCGATCTGGCGCGGCTCCAGCGGTGGCTGTCACCCACGCTGCCGCAGTATGCCGCCAGTGGCCGGGTCTGGGGAACGGCTGAACTGGTCGATGCGGGGGATGGCACCAGCCTGCTCGTCGAACTGACCGGCAGTCAGCTTGCGGTAGCGGCGTCGCCTCCTCCGGGTGAAGCGTTGCAAGCGGCCCGTCCAATCTGGAATGAGCCACAGCTGAAGGCCTCCCTCGATCTGCTGCGGCCAATGACACCGGCAAGAGACAGACAGATCCTGATCAATGGGCTGGTGGTGGAGTCGTCGACTCTGGGACTGTCGGCCTCCGGCAGGCTGAGCGACCTTCACGGCCTCAGGCAGCTTGATCTGCGGGGGACATTTGCCACCAACTTTAGCCAACTCACCCGGCTGCTCACGCCGGCCTCTGGTGGAATTGTGCAGCTCTCTGGCGGTGGTCCGCGGCCATTTGCCCTGAGCGGCAGCCTCAACCAGCTTGGGAATGGAGTAGCTGAGGCCAGAACACAACCGGTGGAGCTACCAGTGCCTCAACAATGGCAGCAGCCGACGGCCGACGGTGCGGGTCGCCTGATCGCCCTTCCAAAAGGGCGTGCTGTCGAAAACCATCTGCCATTGGCTGGCTGGTTGGCGAACCTCTCCGCCGAGACCACGCTGGCATGGCAGGGGGGGCGGCTGGCGGAGTTCCCAGTCGGACCGGGTGAACTGCCGGTGCGACTCGTTGAGGGACAGCTGGCCTTCGGCCCGTTCGACATTCCAGTTTCCGGTGGCCGAGTGCGGGGTGCCCCGTGGCTGCAGCTTTCGCCACCGCCGGGTGAGCTGGTACTGCCACCCGGACCGCTGGTTGAGCATGTGGTCCTCACGCCCGCTATTTGCAGCCATTACCTCGGCTGGCTCTCACCGCTGCTTAGGAGTGCCACTGAGGCCAGTGGTCGGCTTTCGGTTGAGACGGGTGGTGGCCGACTGCCGCTGGCCGATCTGCTCGGTGGCCGTCTCGATGGTCAGCTCTGGCTTGAGGACTTTGCGGTAGCTCCGGGCGACATGGCCGGACCGCTGGTCAACCTGCTGGCTCAGTTGCAGAGCGTGGTCGATCCGCGGTTTGCCTTTGGCGATCGGGTGGTGTTGCTGCGGGCGCGGCCCGAACCGATCCGGGTCTGGCTGGCTGCCGGCAGGGTGCATCACGACAACCTTGTGCTCGACATGGGGCAGCTGTCGGTGCGGAGTAAGGGGAGTGTTGGCCGCGACGGCAGCCTGGCAATGCAGCTTGAAGTCGCCTTTCGGGGTGACCTGGCCGGGGCGACTCCAGTGGTATCCGGGCTGCTGCGGACGCCATTTGTCATCCCCCTAAGGGGTACAGTGAGGCGACCGCAGTTTGATGCCACGGCGATCGACACCATTCTGGCTCGAATCATGCAGAACACCGCTGACGCAGTCCTCCGCGATGGTATTGGTCGTGGCCTTGAAGCCCTCTTCGGCAATCCACAGCCTCCGCGTCAGTCCCAGCCGACCCCGGCGCAGCCACCACTGACCTTTCCCCGGGGTTCCTGACGCCGGGGTTCTCGGCAAGCTGGGCAGAGTCTGCCGAAAAAGCCGGTCAGTGGGGATCAATCTGGTCGATAGCTCCTTCAGCGTCACGGTGCCAGTGATCTGCAGTGGGCCTTTGGTTGGATGGGTCTTTCACAGTGGAAACGGAAAGCCGCTT
>CAZKSP010000119.1:0-7798 GCA_964555385.1 uncultured Chitinophagaceae bacterium | reverse complement strand
CCACCGACATACGCATCACGACAGATTCTGCCCAGGCGGCAGACGTTGACACCACGACACCGCTGATCCGGCTGCAACTTCCAGTCGCCGGAGAGGTTGTCTATCAAGCAGGCATCAAGGCTCTGCATCGCTATCAAGATCAAAGGAGCTCAGACGCTCCGCTGCACGAGGCCTATCGAATGCCCGCTGGAATGGCGTGGAGGGCCGAGCAGGCGGGGGCGCTGATTCGTCTCAATGGGCGACACGCGGCGACAACCCACGCTCGACCGCATGATATTGATATTCTCGCGGCTCTCCCGCCGGGCTTACGGATGAGGGGGTCTCAATGAACGCTCCGGCAGCTCATTCTTTGCGAAACCGACAAGGCACGATCTTGATCGTCACGCTGACCGTCATGTCCGTCATGCTGGCCCTCGCGGCATCAATGCTGAGAGGAACTCAGCTTTCCAGACGCCAGTTTCGAACTGAACTGCATGCGCGACAGGCAGATCAGCTCTTGCACGCCGCAATCGAACTCACAGCCAACCGACTTGTCAACGACAGGCCAATGAGCGAGCAGCAGATCATTTCCAGCAGAGACATCGTCGGGCAGCACGAGGCCAACCTCACGGTCACTGCCAGCCCAAGAGAAGCTGGCGGCTGGCTCATCAAGGCCGTTGTTGAGTATCCATTAGGAGGACTCCACCCGGTTCGCCGCCGCCGCACTAAGGTTTTCTTGAAGGCTGATCAACCTCGCCCCCCTGTTCCTTCAATCCCCAAGCCCACAAGTTTCCAGGAGCCCACATGATGCTTTCGGTCCTTCCATTTTCCAATTCAGGTCGAATGCCTTCGCCTGCCCCGAGACAGGCAGCAGGCCCGGCTCATGTCGGCTTTACCTTGATCGAACTGCTGGTCGTCATCGCAATCATTGGTGTCCTGGTAGGCCTGCTCCTCCCTGCGGTTCAACAGGCACGAGAGGCAGCCCGTCGCTGCAGCTGCGCGAACAACCTCACCCAAATCAGCCTTGGTGTACACAATCATGAATTTCACCTGGAGGTCTTTCCGGCGGGCGTCACCGATCCTGTTGGACCAATCCAAAACCTGGCAGAGGGCCAGCATGTGGGCTGGATGGTGCGTCTGCTCCCCTACCTTGAACAGCGGGCACTCGCCAGGCACTTTGACGAAGCCGCCGGTGCCTACGGCCAGGCCAATGCCAAGGTTCGGGACGTCCACCTCTCCATTTTTGCCTGTCCTTCTTCGCCAGGCCAGCGATCAGTCGTTGGCTGGTCAAACTACGCCGGCTGTCACCACGACACCGAGGCTGCCATTGACGACACCAACCATGGGCTCCTCTTTCGTAACAGCCGAATCACCTTTTCTGACATTGATGATGGCAGCTCAAACACCCTGCTAATCGGCGAACATCTCCTTGAGCCAAATCATCTTGGCTGGATCTCGGGGACTCGCGCAACGCTCCGAAACACCTCTCGCCTTGAAGAGCTGCGACAGGAAGGCGTCCGAGAGCCCGATGAAGGCCAAGAAGATCCGCTTTTTGTCGGTGGCTTCGGCAGCCACCACCCCGGAGTGATGATGGGCAGCCTTGCCGACGGGGCGGTGCGGGCCTTTTCGTTTAACACTTCAACCATCGTGCTTCATCAACTTGGACACCGTGCAGATGGCGAAATCCCGGAGCAGACTCCCTGATTGCTACTGAGAAAAGCCTCCCGACGCTCGCCTCCTGGTTTTTCTGTTGGAGAGCAGCAGCTATCTTGACGGGCCGCTCAGATAAACCAGTTCTCGCTTACCGCACCATGAATACACTTCTTCTCACAGAACCGGGCCAGCTCACGCTCACTCCTCTCCCGATCCCTGAACCTGGCCCGGGGGAAATCCGCCTGCGGGTGGCCGCCTGCGGCATCTGCGGCAGTGATGTCCACGGCTACACCGGAGAAAGCGGCAGGCGGATTCCACCTCTGGTCATGGGCCATGAAGCCGCCGGCACTGTCGATGCGGTGGGAAAGGGCGTGACCGATCTGGCGGTGGGTCGGCGAGTGGCGATTGACTCGACGGTCTTCTGCGGGAGCTGCGAGCAGTGCCGTGATGGCAGGGAAAACCTCTGTAGCCACCGGCAGGTGCTGGGGGTCTCCTGCGGCGACTACAGGCGGCACGGCTGCTTTGCCGAGTATGCCATCGTGCCGGCCCGGGTCTGCTACCCAATCCCCGACGGCCTCGACTTTGCAGTGGCCGCCCTGCTTGAACCGCTTACGATCGGCCTGCATGCGGTCAACCTTGGCTGCCAGCAGGGCACGCCCCGTTCAGCCGTCGTGGTCGGCTGCGGCATGATCGGCCTGGTGACGGTAGCGGCGCTCGCTGCGCGGGGTGTTACCCGGATTGCGGCAATCGACATCGACGCTGGCCGGCTTGCCGAAGCAAAGCGGCACGGCGCGGTCGAGACCTTCAACGCGGGCGAGCCCAATGCCGGGGCTCAGGCAGCCGCCTGGGGAACCAGTTCAGCCGATGTCGACGGGGCCGATCTGGTCATTGAGGCGGTCGGCAACACGGCAGCAGTCAACACTGCCATCGACGCGGTCACTCGCGGCGGCACGGTGGTACTGGTCGGGAATATCGCCCCGACAATTGATTTGCCACTGCAAAAGATTGTGACCCGGCAGATTCGGCTCCAAGGCTCGTGTGCTTCAGCCGGCTGCTACCCTGAAGCGATCAGGTTGGCTGCTGAAGGCCGGGTCGATTTGGCGAGTTTTATCAGCCAGGTCGCTCCCCTCGCCGAAGGGCCCGACTGGTTCACCCGGTTGCACAACCGTGAACCGGGACTGGTCAAAGTGGTGCTGACGCCGTAGACAGTAGGCCGATTAGCCGCACTGGTTCATCTTGTCGCGGGGCGTCCCCGCCCCGACTAGTTCTGGTGTCAGCCGGGCCGTTGCCGCAGCTGGTTCATCGGCTGAGACCGTGACCGCCACCCGCTTGTAGGCCGGTGTCCGCGAGAGCGGGTCGGCTGCCTTCGGCACCAGCACATTGCTTTCGGGATAGTACATCGCCACGCAGCCGGGGCGAATCTCAGGGAAGGCCGAGACAATCTGGCCCCGCATCTCACCAGTGACACTGGTGATCCGGCAGCGGCCGCCGGCAGTCAGGCCATACCGGGCGATGTCATCGGGGTGCATCAGCACGATGTCGCGGCGGGTCTGGTTGCGATAGAGGTCTTCTTCTTCATAGACAACCGTATTGAACTGGCCCTCACTGCGAATGGTCATTAGCTGCAGCCCATCCGGGACGTCGGGCAAGTCGTGGACAAAGAGCGTCGCCTTGCCGTCAGCAGTCGGAAACCTCGGCGTGTCGAGGGCACGGCCAGGAATGGAAAACTCCTGCTTGGTGCGGGCGATGTCAGCAATCGCCTCGAGGCCCGGGACAATTCGGCTGATCGCTTTTCGAATGGTGCTGGTGTGGGCCATCTCCAGCCAGTTGACCGGCCCAGACGTACCGAGCACCCGGCAACCCAGTTCTGACACGATCTCAACCTCACTCCGCGGGCCGGCTTCGGGCCCGGTCTGGTGCCGCGGCGTGCCGCCATCGGAAAGCCTGATGAAGCTGAACATGCTCTCCTGCGTGGAGGGCTCGGGCTCTTCGTCCCGGGCCAGCACCGGCAGGATGATGGTCTGCTCGCCGCCGAGACCGCAGGCATGGCCGGTATTCAGCGAGGTGTTCAGGTAGACCACCATGTCGGTCTTGGCGAGGGCCTGCTGGGCAAAGCCGGCAGCAGGGCTGGCTCCGTAGAGATTGCCGCCAAGGCAGCAGGCAAACCGCATCGTGCCCGCATCAGCGGCGTCGAGGCATTCAAGCGTGTCGAAGCCCTTGAAGGTTGGCAGCTTCACGCCGAGGTCGTTCTGCAGTCGCTCAAAGACGGCGTCCTTGAGCTTCGGCGTCACTCCGACCGTGCCCATGCCCTGGATGTTTGAGTGACCGCGAATCGGCTGCAGGCCTGCTCCCGGGCGGCCAATCATCCGTCGCATCAGGGCCAGTTCGGCAATGGCCTGCACGGTCGCCGCCCCGTGCAGATGGTGGGTCACGCCCATCGTCCAGGCAAAGACGGCCCGCTTTGACTGGGCGTACTGCTTGGCAATGTCGTCAATTTGTTCTTTGGTGACGCCCGACTTGGCAACAATCTCGTCCCACGACAATTCATCGAGCCGCGTGGCCAGTTCCGGCCAACCATGGGTGTGCTCACACAAAAAATCTTCGTGCACGATCGGCTCGCCATTGCCAGTCTCGCCGGCGGCCTGCAGCTCCCGCAGTCGCTTCATCAGGCCATAGACAACGGCAAGGTCGCCACCGGCATGGGGCTGGACATAGCTGCTGGCAATCTCAGTCCCAAACAGCAGGCTGACCGGATCGCTTGGCACTGAGAAATTGACCAGGCCCGTCTCGACGATCGGGTTGAGCACGATCACCTTGCCACCCCGGCGGCGGACCATCATCAGCGACCGCATCATCCGCGGATGGTTGCTGGCGGGGTTGCCACCGATCAGCATCACGAAGTCACTTTTCTCAAGGTCGTCGAGCTTGATCGTGCCGGCTCCGGTGCCGATCACGCTTGCCAGGCCGACGCCGCTGGCCTGATGGCAGTAGTAGCTGCAGTTGTTGACATGGTTCGTGCCGTAGAGCCTGGCAAAGAGCTGCAGTAGAAAGCCCGCCTCGTTGCTCGACCGGCCGGAGAAGTACCAGAAGCTCTCCGCAGGCTGTGTCTGCCGGAGCTTGTCGGCAATCCGCTCCATCGCCTCGCTCCAGCCGATTGGCCGGTAGTGCTGGCTGCCCTTTTCGAGCAGCAGCGGCTTCACCAGTCGGCCGGCGTGCTCCATCTGATAGGGCGTGAACTTCTGCAGCTGGGCGACGGTGTAGGTCTCAAAGAAGCTGTCAGGGATCGCCCCCTGCATGTCGGCGACCATCGCCTGAAATGACTTCTTGCAGACCTCGGGAAAGTGGCCCGCCTCGTTGACCATGCCACCGGCCTGGCCACCCATGCCAAGGGCGCAAGTCTTGCAGGTGTTCCGGGTCCGCATCGCCTTCCAGAGCGTCCAGAGACCACCCGCCTCCCGGGCCTTCTTGAAGGTGTAGCGAATCGCCCGCCAGCCGCCGCCGGTTCGCACCCGTCCCATGCCTTGCTCACTTTCCTTACGTCTCGGTTCTTTCAGTCGCAGAGCCCCGTCAGCCCAGGCTGACGGTCACCGTCTTGTCTTCCAAGTATGCATCAAGGCCGCGTTCTCCAAGCTCACGGCCGAAGCCCGACTGCTTAAAGCCACCGAAGGGGGCGGCGGCGTCAAAGACGTCGTAGCAGTTGACCCAGACTGTCCCCGCCCGCAGCCGCCGAGCCACGTCGTGAGCCCGGCCAACATCGCGGGTCCAGACCGCCGCCGCCAGGCCAAAGCTGGTGGCGTTGGCCCGCCGCACCAGTTCATCGACGTCTGAAAACCGCAGTACTGACAGCACCGGGCCAAAGATCTCATCACGAGCGATTGCCATCTCGTCGCTGACGTTGGTGAAGACGGTTGGCTCAATAAAAAAGCCCCGGTCGCCCACCCGCGCTCCACCGGTAGCACAGGTCGCCCCCTCTTCATGGCCCTTGGCGATGTAGCCCATGATCTTGTCGAACTGGGCCTGATCGACCTGCGGCCCCTGGTCGGTGGCCGGATCGAAGGGATCGCCCACCCTCCGGCTTTTTGAAAGCGCAACCACCTTTTCGACGAAGGCATCGTGAATTGAGTCTTCCACAAACAGCCGCGAGCCGGCACAGCAGCACTGGCCTTGGTTGAGGTGAATGGCCACATGAGCCCCAAGGGCAGCTGCCTCGAGGTCAGCATCGGCAAAGACGATGTTCGGGCTCTTGCCGCCCAGTTCGAGTGTCAGCCGCTTCATTGTGTCGGCCGCCTGCCGCATGATGACTTGGGCGGTCTCACCCGAACCCGTAAAGGCGACCTTATCGATGCCGGGGTGTTTGACGATCGCCGCGCCGGCGGTTGGCCCAAAGCCAGGCAGCACATTGATCACGCCGTCTGGCACGCCAGCCTTCTGGGCAAGCCGAGCCAGCCGCAGGCAGGTCAGCGGCGTCTGTTCAGCCGGCTTCATCACAACTGTGCAGCCGGCGGCGAGGGCTGGCCCCCACTTCCAGGCCGTCATCAGGATCGGAAAGTTCCAGGGGATGATCTGGCCGGCTACGCCAACCGGCTCACGGCGGGTGTAACAGAGATAGTTGCCGTTGACCGGGATGGTGCTGCCCTGAATTTTGTCGGCCCAGCCGGCGTAGTACCGCAGGCAGTCGAGGGCCAGCGGAATGTCACCGTGCCGGGCGTCCTTCACCGGCTTGCCGTTGTCGAGAGACTCGAGGGCTGCCAGTTCGTCGATCTCAGCTTCGATCAGGTCGCAGAGCCGGTGGATAATCCGGCCCCGTTCACGGGCATCGAGCCGGGGCCAGGGGCCCTCGTCGAAGGCCCGCCGGGCCGCCCGCACAGCTGCCTCAACATCGGCAGCATCGGCCTCGGCCACCTGGGCAATCGGTTCTTCGGTGGCCGGATTGATCGTTTCAAAGGTTTTCCCGCTGCGGGCGGGCACCCACTGCCCGTCGATCAGCAGCTGGGTCTGGCGAATCTGGGGGGGCACGAGTGGCAGTGGCGTGACGGTGGCGGCTGACATGGCACGGGTCCCTCGGTTGAAACGGCTCAAAATTGGCGTGGCGATTCCTGCCGCCCCGCCGATTTGCTCTGAGCATCGTACCCGCGATACGATCATGGCAGCAAAAGGATGCCATCCCGCCAGCGTGGTGGGGGTGGTTGCACACAAGTGTGATCCTATTAAAGGGTGCCTCCTGCCCGAATGGTCGGCCGGCGGTCCCCATCAACGATTGAGGAGTGTCCAATGGTGTTCGCGGAAAAAGTTCGTGGTGTTCTGGCGGCTCTGGTTGCCGTCGCAGTGATGGCGGCAGGCGTGGCGTCGGCTGATCTGACGAGTGGCCCCCAGCCCGGTGAATCGGTCGGCGCCTTCACAGTGACCAAGGTCGCCGGTAACGCAAATGACGGTGTCGCCGAAGGCAAAAGCCTCTGCTACCGCTGCAAGATGGGGAACCGACCGGTTGTGATGATCTTCGCCCGGACGGCAGATCAGTCCTTGGCGAAGCTCATCGACGAACTCGAAGAAGAGCTTAAGGAGCATGAGTCCGATAAGTTGACCGGTTTCGTCAACATGATCGGCAGCGACGCCGAAAGCCTGAAGGTTGCTGCGGCCAAGTTTGTGAAGGACAACGGAATTCAGCGGGTTGCCTTTGTGGTACCGGAAGACGCCCAGAATGGTCCCGACAATCTCAAGGTCGCTCCCGAGGCCGACCTGACCGTGGTTTGCTACAAGGGTGGCAAAGTGATGGCCAGCCACGCCTTCAAGAAGGGCGAGCTCAATGGCGACAAGATTGGTGCGGTTGTCGAAGCTTCCTGCAGCCTGGTTGAATGATCAAACAGCTCGACCCAGCGGGGTCGGGTTGCGTTGAATGAAAGTCAGAGACGGCCCGGGATCGCTACCGATCCCGGGCCGTTTTCATTGTGGCTCCCGCATCCCGGCGGAACCATCTACCTATTCCACTCGGGAAATTCTGGCCCCTGATGCAGCATCGCAGCAATCAGGTATATTTTGAGTGTCGGCCAGTGAGCAGAACGTACGGGAGATGCTGCTGTCCAACGTGGCGGCGTAGCTCAGTTGGTTAGAGCACAGGCTTCATAAGCCTGGTGTCGCCGGTTCAAGTCCGGCCGCCGCTACTTTCGTG
>CAZKSP010000118.1:0-7813 GCA_964555385.1 uncultured Chitinophagaceae bacterium | reverse complement strand
TTGCTGCCGGCTGCGGTTGCCGACGTGCTTGGCTGGGAGCAGCTGCCCTGGAATGAACTGCTGGCTGCAGTGTCACGGAAGGGGCAGGCATGATGGTGCCGGGGCCGAAATATCGTGAGTCGGCCGAAGGCAATCAGTCCTTGAGCGTTTGGCTGGCAGGCCGCCTTGAGCACGAGGCCTATCAAACGATGGCCGAGCGGCTCGCCTGGGACGTCTCGGAACCACATGGTCGGCCGCCGACCCTGGTGATTTACGAACCGGCTATTGGCATGACGGTCGGCAGACTCGGTTCGCGGACCGACATTGAATGGTCGCCGGAAGAACTGGCCGCCCGTGGCATCCCGCTGCGATTTGTTGGCCGGGGTGGTGGGGTTGTGCCACACGGCCCGGGCCAGGTCGGGATCGCTCTGTTTGCTCCGCTGGCCGCCCTCGGCCTGGGGCCGCACGATCTCGGCGGACTGGTTGAACGGTTTGAAGCCGGGTTGGAGGCGGCCATTCGCAGCCTGCGGTGTACGGCAGCCCGCGATTCCCGGCAGCCTGGTATTTTTGGCCGCACCGGCCTGCTGGCGGCGGTCAGCCTCGCTGTTCGCCGCGGCATCGTCTGGCATGGCGGCTTTGTCAACGTCTGTCCCGATCTCAGTCTGTTTCGCCGTGTCCATTCGGTGCCGGTCACAACTGGCGTATCGATGCGTACGATGGGCTCAGTGGAGGCTGACCTTCGTCGCCGGGTGCGGCTCCAGGACGCCCGCACCGCAATTGTCCGGGCATTCACCGATACCCTCGGACTGCGTGATGTCTCCATTCAGTCAGGCCTGCCGCTGCCGCCGGCGACGGGGACCAAATCGTTCATCCGCGAACACCTAACGGCGTAAGGAGGCACTCCATGCCGAACGATTCATCCTCTGCAGCCGACCTACTCCCGATTCTGGGCGGACCGGCCGGAGCTGACGCGGGAAGCTGTGGCAGTTCGGCTCCTGCCGTGCCGCCGGTGTCGCGGCGGCTGCCGCCGTGGCTACGGCAGAACCTGGGGGCCGGCGGGGGCCACGGCGAGACCGCCGGGCTGATTGCCGAACTCGATCTGGAGACGGTCTGCTCATCGGCCAAATGTCCGAACCGGCTGGAGTGCTGGTCGGCCGGCACGGCCACCTTCATGATTCTGGGGAACGTCTGCACCCGCCCCTGTGGCTTCTGTTCCGTGCCGAAGGGCAAGACCGAAACGCTTGAGGTCGACGAGCCTGAGCGGGTAGCCGAGGCAGCCCGGCGGCTGGGCCTCGGGCATGTGGTCATCACGAGCGTGACTCGCGATGACCTGCCCGACGGCGGGGCCGACCACTTCCGCCGCACGGTCGAGGCGGTGCGGCAGGCCACCGGGGCGACGATTGAGGTGCTGGTGCCCGACTTCATCGGCAAGGATGGCGCCCTTGAACGGCTGCTGGAAAGCCGGCCTGATGTCTTCAACCACAACACCGAAACGGTCCCGCGGCTCTACCGTGAGGTCCGCGGTCGTAAGAGCGTCTATGCCTGGACGCTCCAACTGCTTGCCGATGCCAAGCGGATCATGCCAGCGATCAAGACCAAGAGTGGCCTGATGTTGGGGCTGGGTGAGACCCGGGAAGAACTGCTTGATGTCTTTGCCGATCTGCTCGATCAGGGCGTCGACTTCCTAACCCTGGGGCAATACCTGCAGCCGAGCCTCGACAGCCTGCCGGTCGTCCGGTACGTGCCGCCGGAGGAGTTCGATGAACTCGGCGAGTTGGCCCGGGGCATGGGGTTTGCCAAGGTCGCTTCCGGCCCGCTGGTGCGGTCGAGCTATCACGCTCGCGAAATGGCTGAGGCGTGAGGGCCAATTCCTTTGTTGCCTTAGCAGACCGTAGAAGAAGTTTGCCGCCGCAGGATGCGGCGACCGGCAGCTCCGAAAACCCTCGGCGTTTTCGGGTGTTGCCCAAGTGGACTAGTGTTCGCCCGCATTTGCGGGCAAGGGCCATGGAAGGCCTTTTCCACGGGCAGTCAGCCTTCGTCAGACTCGTCGAGTCCGTGCTCGACCAGTTTCTTGCGGAGGGTGTTTCGGTTGATGCCGAGTCTGGCGGCTGCCTTGAGCTGTACGCCGTCGCAAGCGGCGAGCATCTGGGCGATCAGTTCACGCTCTACCCGGCTGACGACGCGGTCGAACAGGTTGGTGTCCCCCTCCGACGCCGATGCCATGCCCTGCTCAACCAGATCGCGGGCAAGGCTGTCGAGATCGCCGCCTCGGCCCGGCAACGAGACTGCGGGCTGCTCGCCCCGCACCGCCGGTGGTAGCAAGTCGAGGCTGATCGCATGGCCGTCGGCCAGGATCACGCCTCGTTCGACGACGTTCTGGAGTTCCCGAACATTGCCTGGCCAGTGGTAGTGGGTCAGAGCGTTGAGGGCAGCTGGCTGTACCTCGGTGACACTGCGATTGTTTTCCTGACTGTACTGCGACAGGAAGTGTTGCACGAGGGTCGGGATGTCCTCCCGCCGGCTCCGCAACGGTGGCAAATAGATCGGTACCACGTTGAGCCGATAGTAGAGATCCTCGCGAAACGTCTCGCGGGCCACCTCGTCAAGTAGTTCGCGGTTGCTTGCCGCCACCACGCGGGTATCAACCCTGATTGTCTCGGTGTCGCCGACCCGCTCGAACTCCCGCTCCTGCAACACCCGCAGCAGCTTGACCTGCAGCTTCGGCGTGGTTGAGTTGATCTCATCTAAAAAGATCGTGCCGGTGTGGGCCGACTCAAACCGGCCGGCCCGGTTGGCCACCGCGCCAGTGAACGAGCCGCGGACATGGCCGAAGAGTTCACTCTCCAGCAGGCTCTCTGACAACGCACCACAGTTGACCCGGACGAACGGGCCACTGCTTCGGGGTGAAAGCTGATGGATCGCCCGGGCAATCAATTCCTTGCCGGTGCCGGTCTCACCGACAAGCAGCACCGAGGCATTTGAGGCCGCCACCCGGCGAGTCAGGGCATAGACCTCGGCCATGGCCGGGCTGGTGCCGATGATGCCGGAAATTGTCTCGGCGTCGTCGTCAGCGGGGTTCCGAACCATCGGCAGCTGCCGCCTAGCGGGGGGACGGCGTGAGGAGGGCGGTGATAGTGCGGCCGACTGGATCGTCGCCCACGAAGTCGGCATTGTACATGCTGAGGACTTCCCACCGGTGGCTCATCGCCAGCATCACCTCGTGACGGGTAACGCTCTGTTGCAGGGCGATCACCGCCGCCTCCCGAACGGACGTGGACAATTCTGGTGCGACGGCGAGGTCGAGCAGGGCCCGTTGGGCATCCGGAACGGGCATGGCTGCCAGCAGCCGCAGTGCTGCCGGAAAGGTCTCGGCCTGCCGCAGGCCACCACGGGCGGCAGCAAAGGCAGGCTCGACCTTCCAGCCTCTTTCGCCGAGGCCGCCGAGCAGTTCCAGTGCAATCGACGCTCGCTGGAGCCGCTGAACGGCCCGTTGTCGCCGCTGGTCGTCAGCAGCGGCCCGAGGTCCCACCAGCCGGGCCAGTGTGTCGGGGAATCTGGGTGGCAGCGGCGTCAGCTCATCCGCAGGATCGAGCCTGGGCAGAAAGAGGCTCTCGAGCCGATCAGTCAGGTGCACCCGGTCAAATCCTGCCAGGGTCTGCACCAGCCGGGTCAGGCACCGCCGGCTGCGATCGTCATCGAGTGGGTCGAGCATGACAAGCACCGGTCGCTGATCACCGACCGCCGGTTGCCTGAGCAACTGAATCATCTCCCGGGCAGCCAGATCGAGCCTCGACGAGACCAGCACCAAGACGGTGTCGGGTGACTGACGGACCGAAAGCAGGCAGTTCCGGCCTCGGGTTACCTGATCGGTGTCGTAGCCGAACCGCGACAAACCGGCAGCCAAGAGGGTGCCGACCTCCCGGCTGGGATGGGCGATCACGGCCCGATCGGCACCGGTTGAGCTGGCAAAATAAATCAGCCGTTCAAGCATCAGGCTGCACCCGGGGAAGGACGCTGGACCGGCCAGCTCGGCGAGGGCTTGGGATGCCTCAAACTGGAGCAGATCAGACGGAGCGGTGAGGGCCCGCACTAGCGTTGGCCGGATGGCATCGACGGGGATGGGTGAAGCAGCTGCAGCTTCGCGCAGAGCCCGAGCGGTGAGGGCGGCGGCAAGGGACAGTTCCCGAAGCAGCGCCTCATCAAGGACTTCCGCCACGGTTTCGGCGTTGAAACCCTCGGGGCCTGTGAGGACGGCCGCGACGACTTCGGCTGGGAGCAGTCCAACTGCGGTGACAGGATCAACGGCCGGTTCAATCGAGGCGGGATCGTCGCCAAACTGCAGCAGCGCCTCAGCCTGCGCCAGCAGCACCAGCCTCACTGCGGCGGGGTCGGTGCAGCCGATCATTCCAAGGCTCCCCGCCAACTGACGGGCCCGCAGGCAGCGGGTCTGCGTTGGAGGCAGAAAGCCGACCTCTGGCCGGCCGGTCGCTGCGTTCCAAAGGAACTGTTTGACCGTTGGAACAGGCAGATTGGTATCAGCCTCAGCCAGGCTGTCAGCCGGTGGTAGCCCCGCAGGTGAGAGCAGCTGGTCGAGCCTTGTAGTTAGCAGCTGGCAGGCGACAGCCGGGCTAATAGGCTGGTCGACAAGTTCTGCTGGGGCGAGTCCGGCCCCGGCGAGCTTCGCCAGCAGGCTGCCGGCGGCCTGCCGTACAGGCTCGGGCGACTCGTCCGAAACGGCCAACGGAAGGAGGGCACTGGCCAAGTCGAGCGTGAAGGGCTCGCTGGCCGGAAGACTGCCGCTGTTCACCAGCACCTGGAGGGCGGCGATCACCCCGGGCAGTTGCGGTTGGTCGGCCGCGCCGAGCTCGACAATCAGGGCCTCCACGCCAGCTTCACCAAGTTGGCTGACGAGTTGGCGGGTAATCCTGCGGGTGCGGACAAAGCCGGCGGCCTGCTCAAGGGCACCAGCAGGTGGTGCGGCTTGGCCAAGGAGATCGATCAATACCGGCAGGGCGGCAGTCCCACCCCGCAACAGGGTCTCGACTGCCCGCTGCCGCGTTCCACGGGAATCGCTCTGGAGGTCGGCCGCCGCCCGGGTCAGCCGGGCCGGGTCGGTTCGCCGGCTTTCGGCTGCTGCCCGTAAGAGTTCGATCAGCTTGGCAATGGCAGCGGCATCGTCTGGTGGTGCGGCTGCTTCGAGGAACCGTCGCAGCTGATTGAGTTCGCCCACGGGAAAGCTGTCGCCCAGTTTGGCAAGGGTTGCCTCCGGGTCTGCTTCGGCCGCCAGGGCCTTGTCGAATAGGTCGAGAAACTCAAGCGTCGGGCTGAGGGCCTCAACTGCGGCAGAACGAACTGCTGCCTCAAGGAGTTCCTCAGGAGCTGTCCGCTGCGGGTGCCGGAGTGAATTGACCACTGCCCACTGCAGCGAATCGAGGGGAGGCTCTGCCGGTTGTGGATCGGCTGCATGAACCATCGTCCCCATGACGACAACAACGAGTGCTACCCACCCTGACTGCCTGCCCACGCGACTTCCTTTCGCTGCTGACGGCTATTCCGTGGCAGCCTCCAGTCGCTGCTGCCATGCAGCCAGTTGTTCGGCTACCCGGGCCGGGGCGGTCGACCCAAAACTTGCCATCCGTTCAACTGCCCGCGAGGCCCCCAAAGCCTGCCTCAGTGAGCCGTTCCAGCCGGCATAGTCGGCACGGCAGGCATCATCGGAAAGGTCTGCCAGGCTGCAGCCGGCGGTTAGGGCCCGGCGTACCAGCTTGCCGACCGTCTCATGCGCGGTCCGCTGCGGCACCCCCTCGCCAATTAGGGCCTCCATCAGGGTGGTGGCATCGAGATGGCCGTGGTCGATCGAGGCGTTGATACGGTCGCGGTCGAAGCTGGTGCCGGCCACCAGTGGGGCGGCTACGCCAAGCATCGCCTCGAGGGTGTCAATTGAATCGAAGACCGCTTCCTTATCCTCTTGGAGGTCGCGGTTGTAGGCGGTTGGCAGGCCCTTGAGCAGCACCAGCAACTGCTGAACATTGCCAATGGTGCGGGCCGACTTGCCGCGGACCAGCTCAAGGACATCGGGGTTGATCTTCTGCGGCATGATCGAGCTGCCGGTGCAGAAGGCCTCGGGCAGCTTCAGAAAACCAAACTCATCGGTGCTGTAGATGATCCACTCTTCAGCCCACTGCGAGAGGTGAACGGCGGTCAGGGAGAGCACGAAGGTCAGCTCGCAGACAAAGTCCCGGTCGCTGGCGGCGTCGAGACTGTTGGCGGCGGTGACGGCAAAGCCGAGCGCAGCCCGGGTCCGTTCCCGGTCGATCGGCAGGCTGGTGCCGGCCAGCGCTGCTGAGCCCAGTGGCATGACGTTTGTGCGGCGGCGGCAGTCGGCCAGTCGGTCACGGTCGCGGGCGAACTTCTCGCACCAGGCGAGCAGCTGATGGGCCGCAAGCACCGGCTGGGCTCGTCGCAGATGAGTGTAGGCGGGAATGACCAGATCCTGCTCACGCTGGGCCATTCCAAGAAAGGCCTGTTGTAGTTCAAGCAGGCCGGCGTCGATTCGGTCGATCGCCCGGCGGCAGTAGAGCCGTAGGTCGGTCGCCACCTGATCGTTGCGGCTGCGGGCGGTGTGCAGCTTGCGGCCGGTATCCCCGAGCCGGTCGGTCAGGGCCGACTCGATGTGCAGATGAATATCTTCCTTCGCTGCGGTGAAGGGAAACTCACCTGCGGCGATCTCTGCCCGAATCGCTTCCAGCGTGTCGCGAATGGCATCGGCCTCAGCAGCGGTGATCAGGCCGCACTCGGCCAGCATTCGGGAGTGGGCAATCGAGCCGTCGATGTCATCATCGGCCAAGCGGCAGTCAAAGGAGACACTTTCAGAAAAGGCCTCGACCCGCTGGTCGGTCGGCACATTGAACACGCCCCCCCAGGCTTTGCCACCGGTCGCGGGGGCGGGGGCTGAAGGCGGAACGGACGAAGGGTCAGACTTGGTCACGGTGGCAGAAGGTCTCCAACGACTTGTGAAAATCGCAGTTTATCAGCCGCTCAGCCATGAGAATCCCCGGTCGGATGAAGTTTTTGGGGATCACTGACGAATTTCAGGGGTTGTTGGTGAAACGCCGGAGCGAGCCCATGCCATCTCTTCTGACGTTCGCTCCAGGCATCCTGCCTTTCACTCAATCGACGGAAACCTCACTTCGCCATCCCGGCTGCGCTCGGTTTCCGACGCTGCTCGATTGGCATCGGCCCGCCCCTCATCCATTGAATTCCGAGAAGAACCAGTTTTCTGTATAGATAGGCCATGGATGATCCCCGCGCGTTTCTCGCTCCCGATGGCCGGCTGGCTGCCCGAATTGCTGGCTGGGAATCGCGGCCGCAACAGCTGGCGATGGCCGAGTTGGTCGGCCGGGCAATAGCCGAGAAGCGGCATGCGATCGTCGAGGCGGGTACCGGCACGGGGAAGAGCCTTGCCTATCTGATTCCGGCGGTGCTGGCGGCGACGGCCGACCAGGAAGAGCAGTCGACGGCGGCTACCGATGCAGCGGCTCGCGGGCCTGACGATCCGCCGCGACAGCGGCGGGTTGTTATTGCGACCCACACCATCGCCCTGCAAGAGCAGCTAGTCACCAAGGATATTCCGGTCGTGGCCGCCGTCATGCCGAGGGAGTTTTCAGCGGTGCTCGTCAAGGGCCGCGGCAACTACGTCAGCCTGCGGCGGCTGGCCCTCGCCCGCGAGCGGATGGGCAGCCTGTTTCAGCATGACGAAGAGGTGGCCGAACTCGAAGGACTGGTCGAGTGGGCCGACCAAACCCGCGATGGCTCGCTGGCTGACTTGCCGACG
>CAZKSP010000117.1:0-7826 GCA_964555385.1 uncultured Chitinophagaceae bacterium | reverse complement strand
TCGAGCAGGCCCCGTGGCCGCTGGTAGCGGACTACGCGGGCAGTCTCCGCCGACAGGCCGGCCAGTTCGACCGCCCGGCTGACGGCATCTTCGAGAAAGCCGATCCGGTCGACCAGGCCATAGTCAACTGCCTGCTCGGCCGTGAAGACCTGGCCGGTTGTCACCGCAGCCAGGGTCTCGTCATCAAGCTCTGGCCGTCCCTCCTTCACGATTGTCTTGAAGCGGGTGAACATTTCATCGACCAGACCCTGTAGCACCTTGCGTTCCCGTTCGGCCAGTTCGGGCGAGCGGTCCTTGGTCAGGCTGAGCATCTCCTTGAGCGGGCCGCTGGTGATCGAGTCGTCGGCGATCTCAAATCGCTTGAGGAACTGCGAGAGATCGAAGTGCGGAATGATCACCCCGATCGATCCGGTGATCGTAGATGGTTCGGCAAAGATCGTCTCCTCACGCCCGCCGCTGGCCATGGCGATGTAGTAGCCACCACTGGCAGCGATACCACCCATGCTGACGACGACCGGCAGTTTTCGTTCCCGCGCGAGTTTGACAATGCGATAGTGCAGTTCATCGCTACCGCTGACCGTGCCGCCAGGAGAGTCAATTCGTAGCACGATCGCCCGCACCGACTCGTCATCTTCAACCTGGTCAATCTGGTGGCGGGCAAAGCCGTCTCCTCCCATGATCGCTCCACTGATTTCAACAATGGCTACCTTGTCGGTTGCCGTTGTTGCCAGCGAGTGGTACTGCTCGATCACCTTCGGGTTGGTCTGGAAATACTGGGCGTTCGCCCCAGCCGAGACGACCGCCACAAGCAGCGAGATGCCGGCGATGACCCAGGCAAGGCGGCCCCCCCAGCGGCTCCAGCCACCGGCCTGCTCGAGAATGACACGGGTGGGAGTCTGGCCTGGTGCAAATGTCATGAGGGGAATTCCAAGGGTTGACTGGGACAGAAATGGCAGACGGCGAAGTCGGACGGGCCGCTCAGTGGAAATATTCTACGGGATTGGGCAAGTCTTGCGGACGGTTCGGCGTTGCCAGGGTTCCGGCTGGGTCGTTACCCTGCCAGCAGCGGCGGACGCTCAACATGCCGCCGGGTCACCAGGAGCCTGCCACTGTGTTTGTCTGCGTCAGCACTGAATGTTTTCCCGAATTGCCACTCGATCAGGCGATGGAGCGACTGGCCGAACTAGAGTTCACGGCTGTCGAACTTGATATTCATGAAGGGGGCTCTCACCTCCAGCCCGATGCGGTGCTGGCCGATCCGACAGCCGCAGTGGCGGCCTGCAGCGATCTGCAACGGCTCAAACCGGTCGCCCTCTCCTTCGCCGCTCCCGCCGATGGCATGCTGTATGAAAAGTTTGATGCCTGCTGTCGGCTGGCCAAGTCGCTTGGCATTGTGACGCTCGTTGTCGAGTCGTCAGAACTGGGTACGCCCTTCAACGGTGAGATTGAGCGGCTCCGGAAGTTTGTGGCGATTGCCGCCTCGTACGGCATGCTCGTCGGGGTAAAAACCGAGGCCGAGCGGATGACCCAGGATGCGGAAACCACCGCCTCCCTCTGCCGGAATGTGCCGGGGCTCGGGGTGACGCTCGACCCCAGCCATTCAGTCTTCGGCCGAAAGAAGGCGGCCTCCTGGGACTCGATCCTTCAGTATGTCTGCCACGTCCACCTACGGGATACGAAACCCGATGCCTTCCAGGTGCGAGTCGGGCAGGGGAGCGTTGAATATGGCCGCATTGTCTCCCAACTCAGCCGGGTCGGCTACAAACGTGGCCTCTGCGTCCACCTGCCACCCATGGAGGGTGTCGATCAGGTGGCCGAGCTTCGCAAAATGCGTCTGCTGCTCGAGACGCTGGTGTAGCGGATCTGTGTGAGCCGGCGTTCACTCAGCCGGCAGATCCTCGATCTGATTTTGCCAGCGGGTAACAATCGCCGCATCTTCCACGGAGGTCTCTGCCACGGCTGCCCTGAGACAGCGGGCCAGACGGAGCAGTGTCACCAGCTGCGCAATGTCTTTCTTAGTTTCCTCGGTTTCAACATCGGGGCCAATTGTGGATTCAGAATCCAATCGCCCCCCTTTGTTCTGCACGATACCGCAGCGGGCGAGATAGACCGCCCAGGGTTCTATCACATCGATCAGCCCAACCCAGTCGAGGGCGGCTGCACCAGCCAGTTTGCTGTCGAGTGCCGATAGGCTTGCGGCTGTCTTCAGCGGCTTGGCCACGAGCAGCCGTTTGGCCTGGTCAGGCACCAGTGAAAAGACCGCTACCTTTTCGCCGATGCCGATGCTCAGCTGCACCTGTTCATCGAGGCCGGTCCCGGGTAGGGCAAATGTCCAGAGTTTGCCGCCATCCACCTCCGTCTGCGTTGGATCGGGAATCTGGTATTCGCTCGGCACTGCATCATTGTCAATCTTCCGGATAGCAGTCAGCAGTTTGTCGCTGAGGGCGAACAGGTCGCTAAGCCCTTCCCGGAACTTTTCCTCGTCATCGATGGCCAGCACGATGGCCGGTTCGATGATCGGCAGTGGATCGGCCGAGGTGGGCAGGGCCTGCTGCAGCTTAGTCGTTGTCGAGTCGGCGTCGAGCACCAGGCCGAACTGTCCGTTCTTGAGTGCCGGGAGAAACTTGCCGCGAATTGTGTCAGCCAACTCACCGCCCAGCGGCAGGACATGCTCCTCGAAGGCACTGAATCGTTCCTTGGCGTCTTCATCAGCCGCGGTGGCGAGATACTTCACGGCAAAGTCACGGGCCGAAGCAATCCAGGCAACGAAGGCCTCAAAAGACTCTGGATCGGTTTCGGTCCGGAAGGCAAGAGTGGCGAAGGGGCTGCCGCCGGTGAACTCCAGCAAGTCGAGGGGCTTGCTGCCATCCCAGGGCAGGTTCTGGGCCCAGTTCCAGACCTCTCCGGCGTAGCCTGTGTCGGTCAGGTAGGAGTATGCAAGCCAAGGGCCGGGAAGCGGCAGCCTTTCCGTGTAGCCGGCCACGAGTTGCTCAACCAGTTGCTCGGCATCGGCTTTTGCTTCATCAGGAAGCTTGCCAGCCTTCACGAGGGCCGTGATGAGGCCATTGATCTGTTCAAAATCGTCAGCCGACTGCATGACAGCGGCAGCCAGTGGCTTGCTCAGGTACGAGATGCCGGTCAACGGTTTGCCATCAGCTTCTCGAATCTTCGCAAACGGATCGGTTTTCAGCAGGCTGTCACTGTCGCGTCCCAGCTTTTCAAGGTGGTCTGTGCCACCACCGACCGACAGAATCACATGGTCGTCGAGCAGGCCGATCGCGATCACAAACTCAAGTTCACCAACTCGAGTCAGGATTGCATTGACCTCTTCCTCAACGTCCAAATCCTCCACCGCATCTGCACTCAACATTCTCAGAAGATTTGGGTCAGGCCGGACAGTCAGGGTGACAAAGTCTCCCTTGCCGATCGTCTGCCGCTTGACCGCATTGGCGAGGAGCGGCTGTGCCTGGGTGAACATTTTCGCCGTCAGCTCAAGCCGCTTCAGTTGGGTCTCTGCTGCCTCTTGCTGTGTGGTCTTGAATCCCCAGACAAGGTCAGGAATGACAATGTCATCCGTATTCTCGGCCAGAGCTTTCACAATCAGTCGGGCTGTCGTCTCCTGTGGGTTGAAGTCGATGCCAGTGCCCTTGCTAAGCGCGGCTATGTTTCCGGCCTGCTGGGCCTGCTGGATTTTTTTGAAAATCCCGGCTGCCTGAATCCAAGAGGGGGTGCCGAAGACAAAGGTGTCGGTGGCGACCATGTCCTGCAGCAGGGCGATGGCCTGCTGATTCTCTGGCATCTGGAGCAACATCGCCGCGATTGTCAGCGGATTACCAGGTTGTGCTTGTTGCTTGGCAATTTCGTCGAAGGCCTTCTTCACCGCTGGTAGTTCACGGAGAGCGGCGAAGGCGTTGCTGCCGACGATTCGGTCGTACTGCTCGCGGCCCCGCAAGCTGCTGGAGAGAAAGGCAGCGTCGGCCGGCACGATTGCCAGGCCAGGCTCAGCAGCCGGTAGCAGGCTTGGCGCGAGTGCAACGAGGGCCAGCGGCAGCAGCAGGGCGGGCCGAAACTGCCACTTCGGGCAGATGGTCGAGTATTTGCGGAAACACCGAAAGGAGCCGAACTGCTGAGACATCTGTGCAAGTCCTCGAAAAGAAGATGGGAGCGGGTGCCGGCGACCGATTGCTGCGGCTCCCCTTAGACTATGCGAAAGTCGTCCTCCTTGAGAACTGGGAAGGCCAGTTTTTCACCTGACCCAGACTTCCCCAACCGGATAAGTCATGCAACTCGGCCCGACGATGATCGCCGACACCTTTGCCGAGGCCTTCAGGCTTCGCTATTCGCGGCTGCTGGTGACAGCCCATGACGATTATTGGTTGGCTGCTGCCGCGGAGGCGGTCTGTGGCTACGGCACGAGCGTAATTGGCTGCGACGCCGAAATCGGCGTTGAGCGGCGGCTGGCGGTGAATGAGAGCCCCGATGGACGGCCGGGCTTGTCGATATTGGCGTTCGGTTTCGCCGCTGAGTCATTGGCCAAGGCGGTCGCCAATCGAGTTGGCCAGTGCCTGCTGACCTGTCCCACCACGGCTGTCTTCGACGGCCTGCCCGACAGTGATGAACGGGCTCCACTCGGGAAACAGATTCGCTTCTTTGGCGACGGCTTTGAGAAAACCAAGGTCTTTGCCGGCCGGCGTTTCTGGCGGGTGCCGGTCATGGACGGCGAGTTCCTGATTGAAGAAACCTGCGGGATTGCCAAGGGGATTGGCGGCGGAAATTTGATTCTGCAGGGGTACACGCTGCCGGCTGCGCTCGCCGCCGCCCGCCGGGCGGTTGAGGCAATCAGTGCTGTCAACGGTACGATCACCCCCTTCCCCGGTGGCGTTGTCCGCTCCGGTAGCAAGGTGGGTTCGCGGTATGCGGCACTGCGGGCGTCAACCAATGACGCCTTCTGCCCTGGGCTGGTTGGCCGTGTCGAGTCTGAGTTGGTCGATGGGGTGGCTGCCAGTCTTGAAATAGTGATTGACGGCATCGATGAGGCGGTCATCACGCAGGCCATGGCTGCCGCCATCCAGGCGGCGGTGGCAGCCGATATTCCGGCCATCTCAGCTGGTAACTACGGTGGCAAGCTGGGCAAGTTTCACTTCCATCTGCATCAGGTTCTTGCGGTCGCGGGGCTGTCCGAGAAACCAGCGAACTGACCTGCGGGGCAATGCACTCGTGGCGAATGTCGCCTTTCTCCCGCCCGGCATCTTTGGTACTTCCCCGGCTGTCTCGACGGTTTTTGACAGCTGATGGAGGATCGTGCGATGCGCGAACGGACATCCCGGCAGGAGTTAGTTGTTCCCCCTAAGGAACATTCGTCGGCTCTGGTCGTGCTTGGAGTGCTGCTTTGCGGCTGCGCCGGCTTCGCCATTGTCTGGATTTCTGGCATGGGTCGAACCGTTCCGGTGAACCATGCCCCCCAGCCTGCACCGCTATCGGCGGCAAGCCTGAGCGAATCAGCGGTTCATACGAAAACCGAGCCCGATCTTGCTGAACGGGCTGATCGCTACGCCACGCCGAGTCGCTTCATCGATTCGGAGACAAGCCAGCCCCTTCAGGTTTCTCCCAAGCGGTTTCCAACGCAGCCGGCTTCGTTTGAGGAGCCTGTCGAGCCCACCGCTGAGTCTGAGGAAACAGTTCCCGAACCAGACGCATCAGAGGCCGACGAACCATCGCCCCCGGCCAAGCTGTCCCGGTTCTCAGCCCGCCAGCTCTCGCCTCCCACCTCCGAGCCTGAAGCCAGCGAAAGCTCGGACACGAAAGCCACCGCGCAAGAGTCGACAACGATGCCCCCAGCTACGTCGGTTCCGCCGAAATCGGCTGACAAGCCAGCTGACCCCGAGCCAGTCCTGGCTGCTGCCACCGATGCTAAAACAGTTGAAGCCGTTGCTGACGAGCCGGGAAAGAACAAGGCTCAACCGGAGTCGTCTGGCTCGCAGTCGGCAGCGATTGCAGCTGACGATACCCCAGAGCCCGTGACAGCCGACAAGGATCAGGCTCCGCCCGATCAGGCTGCGTCAGCGCCAGCAGAACTGCAGGCACCGGCTCAGAAGCCTGAGTCAGCGTCATCCATGTCGGCCAGTACGCTTGCGGCCGACCCGCCGGCAGAGCCGACAAAAACAAAACCGTCGCCACCTGCTGAGGCGAATCTGCCGCCAGCAAAGCCCGTTGCCCCCAAGCCGGCAGCCGAACAGGCAGCCTCGCTACCGAACCAACCAAAGTCAGCTCCGGTAGCAGTGCCACCAGCGTCACCCGCTGGGCCACCAACCTTGGCCACCGCGGGACCAGCTCAAAACACAGAGCCTGCCGTTGCGGATGTTGTTGCAACGCTCACGCCTGAGCCATCGGCAGGAGTGATGGCCGAAGAGCGGTCACCGTCACCGGCTCTGCCTCCGGCACCGCTGAAGTCGAATGACATCGCTACGCCGCTTGCGGCTCGGGCCAATCCCTTCGCTAAACCGCGTGCATCTGCTGCAGATGCATTGCCCACGGCTCCATCAAAACCGACCCTCCAGCCCACGGCAGGTGCAGCGCCCTTCGCTGCAGCACCGCCGCTCACACCCAAGCCCGCAGCTGTCAAGCAGCCGGCTTTGGGCGACCGGTCAGCCGATGGTCCCGGCACGCCTGCCGGCGGCGCAACTGGTCAGGGGCGACCCGGTGTGCCGCAATTGGAAGGCCTGCAGACACCGCAGCTGACGATTGAAAAAAGCGGTCCTCGCGACCTGCAGGTCGGTAAGCCAGCACGATTCGAGGTGACTGTCCGGAACGTCGGAGCCGCCACAGCGCACGATACGGTGCTAAAAGACTCAATTCCCTATGGCACCAGCCTGATTGCGACCATGCCACCGGCGAGTCCGGCAGGCTCGGGCAATTCCACCGGTGATCTGCTCTGGAGCATCGGTGAACTGAAGCCGGGACAGGAAGCGCGGATAGCAATGGAACTGATGCCTCGGCTCGAAGGTGAGATTGGCAGCGTTGCCAGTGTCAGCTTTCGATCAGATGCCACGGTACGGTCGCGGGTAACCAAGCCAGCCCTTGAGATCACTGCCGAGCCACCACAAAAGACACTGATCGGTGAGGCGATGACGCTTGAATTGACGCTCTCAAATCCCGGCACGGGTACGGCGACTGGGGTCGTAGTGGAAGGGCTGCTTCCAGAGGCCGTCTCTCATCCAGCCGGACGAGAGGTAGAGTTTGATGTGGGCCGACTGGAGCCGGGCACCTCTCGGTCGATCACACTGGTGCTGACCACCGCGACGCCGGGCGTCCATGAGATTCGTCTGGCCGCTCGGGCCGATGGCGGCATCGAGGTTGCCCAGCGACTGCGTGCTGAAATCACTGCCCCGATGCTTGAACTGGCTGCCGACATTCCGAGTCGGCGGTATTTGCAGCGGCCGGCCACCTGCAAGCTGAAGATGACGAACACAGGCACCGCTCCAGCCATGGCGGTAGAGTTGGCAGCACAGCTGCCGACCGGCATGAAGTTTGTCCGGGCCAACAACGCAGGCTATTACGACGAGCGCACACATCGGGTGCTCTGGAGTCTGGAGGAATTGCCAGCGGGCGAGGATGGCACGGTCGAGTTAGTGGTGATGCCGACGACACTTGGCCCCCAGGCAATCGTAGCGGCTGCCCGAAACCCCGCGGGCCTTGCCGATCAGTTGACGCACACGATTGAGGTGGAAGGACTGGCAGCCCTTTCCTTCGAAGTGGTCGACAGTGAAGACCCAATCGAGATTGGTGGCCTGACCGAATATGTGGTGCGGGTGACCAATCAGGGCACC
>CAZKSP010000116.1:0-7876 GCA_964555385.1 uncultured Chitinophagaceae bacterium | reverse complement strand
TTTCGACAAGTCGCTTAAGCTGTCGCTGCAACCAGCGATTGGCCGACAGCATCAACTGCTCATCCTGGGGATCGGCGATCAGTTGTGGTCCGGCATCATCACGCGGGGCCGCAGTCGGCAACGTCAAAAGCTGCTGGCAGACCTGCCAACCATTGGCGGCATCGCCGGCAGCCAAAAAGCCGGCGATAGCCTGTCGCAGAATGTCAGCGGCATCTTCGGGCGACTCGGCCGCAGCGGCCCCCTCCTGCCAGCGGGACGAGGCGGCTGCAAAGTCATGCCTGAGCCCGAAGCGAATTGCCCGGCTGACGACTGCCGGCGCAGGCCGGAGGCCGTCTGCACCGTAGGCCCGGCGGATGTCGTTGAGTCCCGTTGCCGTCTCACCAGTTGCTAGCCGTAGTTCGCCCCGCCAGCCAATGGCCCAAGGATCTTCCGAGTTTGCAGCAATGGCTGTTTCAACTGCTCGCTTGAGTGGCACGGTCTGATGAAAAACATCGAGTGAGTCGACGCCCTGCGAGATGATCTCACCTCGATGGGCAATAAGGTTGCCCGGCAGAGCCTCGCCGCGACCGAGTGAGGTGCCGCTCAGCTTTCCGTCAGCAAGGTTGATCTCCGCAACCGCTGGTGTCGTCAAAGGCACGAACAGCCTGGTGTCAGTGATCAGCGGACGGCCGCAGACCTGCTGGTCGGTGAAACGGGTCGGCTGCTCCCACCGCTCCTGACCATCATCAAGTGAAACCGCCGTGACTTGCTGCTGGCCAACAAGAATCACGTTGCGGTCCACGACGCCAGCAACCAGAAGGTGTTCGTTTCGTGGACGTTCCCAGATGCTTTCGCCTGTTCGCAGGTTGACGCAGTGCAGCGTGTCTGAGCCAAATGGCGTCAGCAGCACCCGGTCTTCGGTCACCGTGGGCAGCGTGTCAAGCCAGCGGCTGAGGGGCTGGTTGCTGTCACCGTCAGTCCGGATCCGTACGCCAGCGAAGCCTCCCGCCACGACCCGCATTTTCAGCTGGATGCCGTTGGCCAGCCGTCGGACATCAGCCGGCTTGGGCACGGCAAAGCGGTAGGCCCACCGTAACGTTCGGGCCGCAAGGTCAACGGCGATCACCGCGCCCGCCCCGGTCGGGCAGATCAGGATGCCGCCGGCAAATGTCGGTGAAAGTCCGGCTTGTCGGCGGTCCCCACGGTTCTCAATATCGTGGTCGGTATCGACATCGGCAAGGGGCTGTGACCAGAGAGTTTCACCGCTATCGGCTGCCAGCACGTCGAGCCTAATCTGCTGGCGGGCCTCGACGAGTACATACAATTTGTCACCGATCGGGAGTGGACTGCCGAGATACCAGCAGCCAGTTCGCTGATCCTCAGTGCTGGGCAGTCGCCACTGCTGCTGGCCGCTGGTGATGTCGTAGGCGGCAAGATGGTTGCTTGTCGCTAGCGTGGGAGTCGGGCGGTTGAACTGCCGCAGCCGATTTCGGGCGACTCCTGATTGGCCGATGTGCGGGGCAGACTCGACGGCGAAGACCAGCCTGCCGTCGCTGGCAAGGGTGGCGGCGGTCGCGTCAGTGAACAGTTCGTCAAGCGGGTGAGGCAGTTCCTCCCGCCCCTGGCGGCTGTCGCCGTCGACTAATGCCGATTCAGCCAGACGGCTTTGCATCCAGACCCGTTTTCCCGATTTGAAGTCGACTGCGACGAGGCCCGCCCGGGACTGGGACACGATAAGACCATTGACCGCAAGGGGGCCACCTGCAGGCAGGATGGGAAGCCCCTGATCACGCAGAAGTTGCCGCCGGGTCTCGACCAGACGCGACTCTTCCGGGTGGAGGGTGAGCGGCACCCGATAACGGGGCACCAGCAGAGGTCGGTCGCAGCGGCAGACGGGATTGCGGTTGGGACCGCCCCGATCGACCTGCCAATTCCGAGAGTCTTCCTGGGGCGGACCATTTTCTCCTCGGACTGCTGCCGCGAGCCGTTGCGTCAATAGTCTTTGGTCAAGTCCGCCGCCCAGTCGAAGCTGCTCGCCACCCAGCCGAACCTCCGCCTTGAGATCGGCTACCCCAGGGGCCGCGTCTGTTGAATTCTCAGTAGCCGCCAGATGAGCTGCCGTGCGGATCATGTCGACGGCCGCTCGGACTGTTCCGGGCAAGTTGGCAAGGTGATCGCCGGAAAGCCGATCCAGCCAGGCTGCTGCTGCGAGAGGCTGGCCAGCCTCGAGGAGGGCGGTGGCGATCACGATTGCCGCGCGGCTGCCAGCCGGCGTGTGGAACCAGCGGCGGGCAACGGTCACGATTTGTGCGTTATCGTTGGCGGCAATTCCTTCATTCAACGCACGTTCTGCCCGGCTGCGGAATTGCAGTAGGTAGGCCTCTTTGCCGGCAGGCGGAAGGCTACCGATCAGTTCGGTTACCCGAGTTTTCATGCTGCGACTCGTCTGTCCGCCCGTGAAGCCTTCATCGAGGAAGACATCTTCGTCGGCCGCAAGCATCTCATCGAGGAGCGTGGTGGCATCGGCGAACCGTTTCGCATCGATCAGCCTGTTCGCCTGATCGAACTGCCGCTCCCGCAGCCGGTCGGTTGGCAAGTCAACGCCGCTGGTGGGGCCTGCCTCGTTGTCAGCCTCGTCGATGGCCTGGGCTGCTGCCTGGCGAATCGACCAGCCCACAGAACCACCAAGCAGGACGAATCCGAGGACGAACGCTGCCGCCACCAGCAGAAAGAGAGTCAGAAAAGACGCTTCGTGGCCAGGGTTTTTTTCTGCTGGGGTCGCATCGCCGTCGGTCATGGCAAGGCCCTTCGCGTCTAAAGGCAGGTCATTCAAAGGAGATCTTCCACCGCTTTTTCGCTTCTTCATTTTTACCGTCTGGGCCTGGAATTGTCTCTCGGCTGGGGCCTCTGCAGCCAGTCACCGAAGGGTGATGACACCCTTTCCGCTCGATGCGGGCTTGCCGGGGTTCAGCCGTTTAACCCCTCGAAAGAGGTGCTTGTGGATGGTTGGCCGCTGGCTGACGACGGGCCGCGTAGTGCCTTCAGGCTGAAAAAATGGGTTTTCTCGCTTGCAATTCTCGAATAACGGCATCTAATCAGCGACGCATGCGACCTTTTGGGGTCGGGCTCCGAAATGCGGTCGGGGTAAATGCCGCACACTTTACTGCTCTGCTGTTGGGAGGCATGAACGATATGGCGAAGAAGACCGGAAGTAAGCCGTTGACGAAGACCGAGATCATGCGGGCGATCTCCGAGACGACTGGCCTGGCGAAGAAGGACGTCGTTGCGGTGATTGAGTCGCTGACCGATGAGATTGCCAAGGCGCTGACCGCCAGAGGCGTTGGCGTGTTTTCGATCCCAGGCCTGGTGAAGATTGAGCGGCGGACCGTGCCTGCTCGTCCGGCCCAGAAGAACGTCAAGAACCCTTTCACCGGAGAACTTCAGGATCGTCCGGCGAAGCCGGCCAGCGTGAAGGTCCGCGTGCGGGCTCTGAAGAATCTCAAGGCGATGGCCGAAAGCTGAGGCTTTTGGGCATTTGGTCGCTGAAAACAAGACGGGCGACATCCTCACGAGGATGTCGCCCGTTTTTTTGATCTTGCTGTTGCAGTGCCGCAAGTCGGTGCGTCGGTTCCTTCTTTAAATCGGAATTGGCCGTCCATTAAGCGGATAAGCAGAGTGGACAGGGCCGGGATCGAACCGGCGACACACGGATTTTCAGTCCGTTGCTCTACCAACTGAGCTACCTGTCCCGACGACGCAGCCGCCTCGGAGGGCGACAGGACGTCACGAGGCCCTATTCCTAGACCCAGTTTTGGCTCCTGTCAACGACTGCCTGTGTGCTGCGCCCGGGAGAGCCGGTCAGCGATGGCCGCCCAGGCCTGATCAGTCGGCACGGCATCGGCTACCAGCCGGTCGAGCTTGCGATGGTCGAGCGCATGGAGGCTGGCATAGAGCATCCGGCCGTAGGCCGCCGGATCGTTCGGCATTGGCACCACGAGGAGGGCCGGCGAGGCCGCCAGGCGGCGAACTGTGGCATCGTCAGGTGATCGGCAGAGCCAGCCGACCCGTTCACCTGCGGCCAACCGGTCGCTCACTCGTTCAGCGGCAGCGTCCGCTGGGAGCAGTTCCAGCGGTGTCTGTGGTGCATAGTGACGCCGCTGCTGGCCAGGGCTGCGGGCTGCCGTATCGGTCACCCGCGGCGTCGCGTCGGTTTCAATCGCTGGCTCGTCTGGCACGCCTGGTTCAGGCAGAGCGGCTGGTGTCACCTCCGCCCCAAGTGCCGCAGCCAAATGCTCGGCCGAGAGGGGGCCGGGCCGAAGAATCCGAGGCGGGACGACGGTACAGTCGAGCACTGTCGACTCCAGACCGTGCTCGCAAGAACCGGCATCGAGGATCAGGCTGACACGATTGCCGAGTCCCTCAAGCACATGCTGGGCCGTTGTCGGCGAGATAGCCTCGGAGCGATTGGCGCTCGGCGCTGCCAACGGGCACCCCGCGTGCTCGATCAGCCGACGAGTCAGATGGTGTGCCGGACACCGGAGGGCGACCGTTGGTCCGCCGGCGGTGACGATGTCGGGAACATTGGCCGACTTCTTCACCACGACTGTCAGCGGACCCGGCCAGCAGGCGGCAGTGGCCCGCTCAGCTGCCTCAGGCCAGTTGTCGGCCAGTTGTCGGGCCATTGCCGTGTCGGCTACATGGACAATCAGCGGGTTGCTTGGCGGCCGCCCCTTGGCCCGATAGATCAGTGCCACGGCGTCCGGGTCGAGGGCGTTGGCCGCTAGTCCGTAGACTGTCTCGGTCGGAATTGCCACCAGTCGGCCGCTGGTGAGCAACTCAGCGGCGGTGGCAATCGCAGCAGCGGTGGCCGCTGAGGGTTGGGCCGCCTCCGCCGGCCAGTCAACCCGGGCCAGCATCGGCAGCGAGGGACGATTGACGGGAACGGGGGACATCGGCGGGCCGGTTGCAGGAGAGGGAAGATACAAGCATCATGGCACCTTCCGCCCAGTACGCAACTGCCGGCCGAATTCCCGGCCAGCCTTCAGTCCACAGGAGTCGACTTCCGTGAGCAGCACTTCCACCTCTCCTCTGATCGGCGTGGTCATGGGCAGCCAGTCGGACTGGAAGACGCTTGAGCGGGCCGCGACTGTGCTGACGGATCTCGGCGTGCCGCACGAGTGTGAAATCGTCTCAGCTCACCGCACACCCGACAAACTTACGAACTATGCCCGCAGTGCTGCGAGCCGGGGGCTGCGGGTGATCATTGCCGGGGCCGGCGGGGCTGCCCATCTGCCCGGCATGCTAGCGGCACAGACTCATCTACCGGTGCTCGGCGTACCGGTTGAATCGGCGGTGCTGCGCGGCGTTGACTCGTTGCTCTCAATTGTCCAGATGCCGGCCGGCGTGCCCGTCGGGACGTTGGCCATCGGCGCTGCCGGGGCGACCAATGCCGCATTGCTGGCGGTCGCGATTCTGGCCACCAGTGACGAGTCTCTACGGCAGCGGCTGATCGACTTCCGCGCCGCCCAGACCGATCGGGTGCTTGGCGACCGGTTGCCGCCAGTTGGACCAGCTTGATCAGATTGGCTTGCCTCCGGAGCGATGCCCATGGACCCCCTGCCCGACCTGCCCCCGCCGATTCTGCCCGGGGCCACCCTGGGCGTGCTTGGGGGTGGCCAGTTGGGGGCGATGTTCGCCATCGCGGCGCGGCGGATGGGCTACCGCGTGGCGGTCATCAGTGACGTTGCCGACTGCCCGGCAGCCCGATATGCCGACCGGCTCCATGTTGGCCGCTATGACGACCTGGCGTTTCTTGCCGAGGCAGCAGCGGGGCTGGCTGTGGTGACCTTTGAGTTTGAAAACGTGCCGGCGGCTGCCGGGGAAGCACTGGCCGCCAGCCTGCCTGTTCGGCCACATCCCCAGGTACTCTTCCTCACGCAGGACCGCGGCCGGGAGAAGGCCTTTCTGGTCGAGCAGGGCATTCCCTGCGGTGACCACCGGCTGGTCCATTCGGCGGCTGAACTGGCAGCGGCGGTCGAGGTAATTGGCCTGCCGGCGGTGCTCAAGACCGCCGCCTTCGGTTATGACGGTAAGGGACAGCAGGTGCTGCGGCGGGCGGACGATGTGGCGGCCGCCTGGAATGCTCTTGGTGATGGGCCCTGCGTGCTGGAGGCCTGGGTCGATTACGCCTGCGAACTGTCGGTGGTCGCCGCCCGTGGGCTCGACGGCAGCGTTGTCGCCTTCCCCGCCTTCCGCAACGATCATGCTCGGCAGATCCTTGATATCAGTTCCTGTCCGGCCGGTTTATTGGCCGAGACAGCTGGCGAGGCAGAGCATCTTGCCGCGACGGTGCTTGCTGAGCTTGGAGTGGTCGGGGTCGCCTGCGTCGAGTTCTTCCTCACCCGCGACGGGCGGCTGCTGGTTAATGAAATTGCTCCGCGGACGCACAACTCGGGGCACCTCACCATCGAGGCCTGCTGCACCAGCCAGTTCGAGCAGCAGGTGCGGGCCATCTGCGGCCTGCCCCTGGGATCACCTGACCTGCTGGTTCCAGCTGCAATGGCCAACTTGTTAGGAGACTGCTGGACCGATGGTGAGCCCGACTGGGCGGCAGCCCTCGCCGTGCCGGGGGTGAGACTGCACCTTTATGGCAAGTCACAGCCACGCCCCGGCCGCAAGATGGGGCACCTGACGGCCACCGCTGCCACTGCTGCCGAGGCCGTCGCCGTTGTTCAGGCTGCTCGGGCAGCTCTTGCTCACCGCTCGTGAATGTGCGCCAGCAGTCGAGAGCTGCGGTGACCGGATTGGCCGCTTCACTGCGGCGCCAACTGCCGGCCCTTCCATGAGGTCTGCAAGCCAAGGCAGCGACGGCTGAGGGCGTACCACTGGATGACGAGAAACATTGTGATCGCCAACGGCTGTAGCAGGCTGCTTATCAGGCTCTGCTGGAACCGGCCAACGGCCAGCAGCCGCGGCAGCAGCGACAGACCGACCGCCAGCAGCACGAGAGCAACTGAAACCGGCGACCATTCCGCGCTCGGCCAGCCAGCCAACCAGTTCAGGAGCAGTACCGTTGGCAGCACCTGGCCACCGGCCAGGAGCACCGTGAACGGCAGGATGGTGCGGGGCGAGCCAATCCCCTCGGTGGCATTCTTGGCCAGTCCATTAAACACCTCACGGCTCGTCTGGTACATCCGGCAACTCGCCACGTCGGTGGCATCGAAGATGTCGGTCTGCAGACCTGTCCGCCGGAAGGCCCGCGGCAGCATGATGCCGTCGTGCAACGACGCGGCGATGGCTGCGTGCCCCCCTGCCCTTTCGTATGCCGGTTTGGTGGTGATGAAGAACTGCCCGCAGCCGGCGGCCAGGGCCGGGTCGATCGAGAGACGGCTGCGTCCCAGCGGCAGGAAGCCGAGCAGCACAAAATGAATGAGCGGCAGCAACAGCCAGGCCAGGAAGCATGGTGTCTCCTGGCGCGGAAAGCCGCTGGCCAGCCCCAGGTCGGTCTGCTTGAGGAAGCCGACGCCTCGGGCCAGGGCGTCGGCCGTCAGCCGGACATCGGCGTCAAGAAACACCAGTGCCTCATAGCGGGCAGCCCCAGCCAGCTGGAAACAGGCGTGTTGCTTGCCGCACCAGCCGGGCGGCAGCGTGCGGCCGGGGATCAGCCGCACGCGATCGTCGCGGGCCGCCGCCGCTGCAACGATCGTCGCCGTGTCGTCGGTGCTGGCATCGTCGAGGATGACCAGTTCAAAATCGATGCCTTCGCTGGCCAGGACGTCGTCAATCAGTTGGCCGATCACTGCCTGTTCGTTCCGGGCCGGTACCAGTACCGATACCGGTGGTAGGTTGGCCGGAGGTGGCGGGCTGTTGCGGAACTGCCGGAGGTTGGCCAACAGCA
>CAZKSP010000115.1:0-7881 GCA_964555385.1 uncultured Chitinophagaceae bacterium | reverse complement strand
GGAAGTCATCAGTTTTAGCTCCCAACTCATCGTACATCTTCAGCATATGCAGAATCCGCCGCACCAAGAGTTAACGCTCCGTCAAAAGACCCTCAAAAAACCCGGGCAGCCTCGTTGACCCAGCGTCAACAGTCGCTCGGGATCGTCATTTTCATGTTGATCCCTTCAACCCGAACACTTTCTTCAAAAATTACTGCTTTGTTTTTTGACAGTGTCAGGACGTGTGCCATGTTTTGGGGAAGTCGCGGCCGCCTCCGCTACTTCACCACCGAATAACGGATTCTGTGGTTACCTGCTGTCTGCTTTCTCGTGTCAAGGAGGCTCTCCCATGAGTCGTAAGATCTACCTGTGTGGCCTGTCGGCCGCTCTTCTGTTGTGTCTCGGTACTGTTTCTGAGGCTGGTCTGTTTGGTCACCATCGGGCCCATGGCAACTGCTGCGAGCCAGCTTGTGGCTGTGAGCCGACCTGTGGCTGCGAGCCCACCTGTGGCTGTGAGCCGGCTTGCGAGCCTGCTTGCGGTTGCGAGCCCACTTGCGGCTGTGAGCCGGCCTGTGGTTGTGAGCCCGCTTGCTGCGATAGCTGCTGTGGACAGAAGCGTCACAGCTGCAACCTGATGGAGCGGATCCGCTGCCACATGGCTGCCAAGCGGGCTGCCCGTGACGCTCGTCGTGCCCATCGCAATTGCTGCGAGCCAGCTTGCGGATGCGAGCCGGCTTGTGGTTGCGAGCCAGCCTGTGGCTGCGAGCCCACCTGTGGCTGCGAGCCGACCTGCGGTTGCGAGCCGGCCTGCGGCATCTGAAGGAACCCCGCTTGATTGCTGGCTTAACTTATGAGCCAGTCTTCATGCCACATCGACCCGGCCGGGCCTCTGTGCCCGGCCGGGTTTTTTTGTGACCCGTCGGGCTGGCCACAGCAGACAATGAAGCCATCGCGTCGGGGTATGCTGAAGCAACGGCGTTTCCGCTCTGACACCCGCCGACTCATCGACCTCCACATGGCCACGATCCCAATCAAGATTTCCCGCTGGCTGGCAGATGAGGCTGACTCACTCAGGTTCTCCCCGCCGACGGCATTTGTCTACAACCCACTCAGCTATGCCCGCCAACCGCATGAGATCTATCTATCGCGGTATGCAATGCAGGGCGTCGAGACCCTGCTGGTCGGCATGAATCCTGGCCCCTGGGGCATGGCTCAGACCGGCGTGCCTTTTGGTGAGATCAGCCTTGTTCGAGAGTTCTTAGGAATTGAGGCCCCCGTGGAACGGCCCAAGCAGGAACACCCCAAACGACCGATTGAAGGCTTTGCCTGCAGTCGCAGCGAGGTCAGTGGCCGCAGACTCTGGGGCTGGGCCCGCGATCGCTTCGGAACCGCCGCCGCCTTTCGGGAGAAATTCTTTGTGGTCAACTACTGCCCGCTGGTGTTCATGGAAGACTCTGCCCGCAACCGGACACCTGACAAGCTGCCAGCCACCGAACGGGAACCACTCTTCGCCTGCTGCGACGATGCGCTGCGGCGGCTGGTCGCCTGGTGCCAGCCGCAACGGGTGGTAGGCGTTGGCGGGTTCGCCACCGGCCGGGCTGCCGCCGCACTCGCCGACAGCGGGCTGCCGATCGGCACCATCCTGCACCCCAGCCCCGCCAGCCCCGCCGCCAACCGGGGCTGGCAGCAACAGGCTGAAAAGCAACTGGCGGCCCTCGGCGTTCGGCTGCCAAAATAAAAAGTTGCCAGCGAGTGCTTTTTCAACAGATAGCGAGGCCCGCTGCCAGATACCCAGTGCGAGACGTAGACACCTTGCAGCGGTCAGGCAATTGCCACGAATCCCAATCGGGCTGCGGCCGGCAGACCGTTGTTGGCCCGATCGCGGTTGCCTCGTAGCCAGCCCAACGGATGGCCCCGCCAAGTCGCCACGGTCCAGCCTTGCGGCCCTGCCGACAAGGCCAGCCCCTGCAGAAACTGCTGGGCTTGCTGATCGGTAAGTTCCAGACTCTGCCCGGGTTGCCAGCCGTCATCTCGACGAAGAGCAAGCGCATGGGCCGGCATCCAGTGCTTGCCGGGCTGGTAGGCAACTTCGCTGGCATAACCACCGGCCAACGCGCGGCCCGTCAGTTCCACCGGCCAGTCTTCCCAGCGGCCGTGCTGCCGCAGGAGCCGGCCGGTGCGAAGCTGGCCAACCTCTTCAGCACCGATCACTAGCGGTTCGGCCCTTGCCCGCTCACCGCGACAACGCTGGCCAGAATCAGCACCCGGTTCGCCCAGCCGCCGCAGCCGTACCGCATAAGCCCCAGCGCAGCGATCCCGATGTGGATAAAGCCGATAGCCGCCGGGAGTGAGCGGTGACCGCCAGGGCTCAAGGACAGCCAGGGGCTCCTCCCGCCAACCGTCGTGCTGGCCAAGAAAGTCGGCGACGACCTCTTCATTCTCAGCAGCGGCGAACGTGCAGGTCGAATAGACCAGCCGGCCGCCCGGCTGCACCAGCCGGGCGGCAGCCGCCAAAATCCGTCGCTGCCGAGCGGCCGAATGCGCAATCTGCTGCGGACTGAAAGCCGCCACCGACTGTCGCCCCCGGCCCACAAGACTCTGGCCGGTACAGGGGGCATCGACCAACACGGCAGCGAACTGTTCAGCCCACTCGGCATCCAGCCGGTCTGGATCGGCCGCCGTCACGACATATCGCGGAAAGCCAACCCGGGCCAGGTTGTAGACCAGCGGCGGTAGCCGCCCGCGAACCGGCTCGTTGGCCAGCAGGAATCCGCCACCAGGCCCAACTGTTTCCAGAATAGCCGAGGACTTTGCCCCGGGAGCAGCACAAAGATCGGCAATCCACTCCCCCGGCTGGGCGTCAAGCAGACGCAAGGCGAGCATCGAACCGGCATCCTGCACAAAGTAGGCTCCAGCCGCATGTGCCAGGAACCGACCCGGCTGCTCAGTTGTCGGGCAGAAGCAGCCAAGCGGATACCACGGTACCTGCTCGGTCGGAAACGGCAAGGCCGCTTCAATGGCCTGACCAAGCGCTGCGGTAGGCCGCCGCCGAATCGCCTTCAGCGGACGGCCAAGCACCGCCTGTTCCAACTCAAGTGATTCTGCGGCAGACAACAGGCCGTCGAGCAGGTCCTGCAGTGAAACGGTCGCCTCGGCCGGCCGACGCGGCTTCCGTTTGGCTGACGTCACGGCCCAGCTTCCCGCACAAACTCGATGAGGGTAAAGCGGTTAAGCCCGGACACAGTTGCTACCAGACTACCCTCCTCCACAACAGCGACAGCGGTTTGGTTCACACGCCGATCCTCATCTGCTCCGGTGCGATCGTGCATCGATTTGGTGATGATCTCAGCATGGTAGCGGGTGCCATCGGCAAACCCCTCGCCACGAAAATCATGCGACAGCTTCCCGGTGTTGGCATGGACACCGGTCTGAATGGTGCTGGGAATGCGAACAGTCGCCGACGTACGACCGTTGGCCCCGGAGGCATACAGCAACACGGTGAAGCGATCACGCGTTCGATTATAGCCGGCAATCCGGTAGCGTTCGTTGCCGGTGAATCCCTGGCCGGTGACGGCGATATCGTTGCCCACCTCGCCGGCCACCGCATGGCGGATCACCTCGTCGGCACCGGCGGCCAGCCGGGCGAACCACCGCCAAGCATAATAGTGCAGGTGATTGGGATCGGCCGGGTGGATGTAGTTGTTGATCGTAAAGGTATTGCCTGATGCCTCAGCGATGGTGAAGGTGCGGTCGCTCCCATGGAGGGCCAGTTTTTGCGTCACGATGCCGGGGCCGCCGTCGCTAGCTGGAATGACGATCGCCGGGGCAATCTCGGCCAGCCGGCCGTTGTAGTCCCTTCGCTTGGTCAGGCCCATCGCCCAGCCGCTGGAATTGTCTGACCAAGGCAGCTGCACCGTGTTGAGGCCCCGCTCCAGACAGTGGCCCATGATCGTGACCGTCCGAGCAAAGGCATCGCGTTCATCCCGGATGCCATCGCCGTTGACATCGACCGCACTGCCACCGTCATCCCAAGACACCCACGACTCGGCCGCCTGCACGCCCTTGTGCGGCAGGCCAGCTGCATCAAGCTTGCCGCGGACCAGATCGTAGTTGCCCCAGACGGAAGACACGAAGCTGCCGTCCATGCAGCCATAGCCGTCGTTCTGATCCGAGACGTTCAGGTTCAGGCCGTCGACCAGTTGCATGAGTTCACTGCTGGCGACTAGTCGGTCATACATTTCATTGACACCACGGCCACCTTTGGCTGACAGCCCGGCCATCGCCCCGCAGTTTTCACAGGGGCTCATGCCTGAAGTCGAGAGCAGCACCGGACAGGCTGGCTCGGTGGCGTAGACCTGACGAATACGACGGGCCCCGGCAATAAAGATCTCGTTGATTAGAAAATCAACATCGCCCCCCTTCATCAAGCCCTGAAGGTTGACCTCATGCGAGAGCTGATAGGCATGTACCCGACCCTTGAAGTGCCGGGCAATCCGGCCGACGAACTCGGCAAACTGGCCATCCTTAGGCCGCTCAAGGCCTCCCACACCCGAGGCAGACGCCCAGGCAGGGCAGCCAAAAAAAACAAACTCGACCTTTAGGCCACGGGCTCGGCAGGCATCGACTGCCTGCTCGATGGTCTCGAGGTAGGCCGACTGATGTGTCGCATAGTTGGTGTCAGCCACAGTCGGCTCAGCAGCGTTCCAAGCCACCCAGAACTGGGCATAGCTGCTGTCGGCGGCAATCACCGGCCTCGCGGCATCAAAGGTATTGTTCTGCGGTCGACCGACAAAAGGCTGCCAGCGAACACCGATCTGCAGATGGTCGGTAGTCCAGGCGTAGTCGGCTCCCTGTCTTGCGGTTGCAGCGGCAGCCGCCACGGTGACATCGGCAGAATTTTCCGCGCAAGCGGCACGGTTGCCCGACCAACAAATCAAGGAACAACAAACAATCACCAGCAGTCGAAGCTGAAGCAGCGTCATCAAAGTCTCCACGGAAGCGAGGCGAACAATGGCCGACAAAGACTGACGATCGGCCAACTGCCATTCAACCGCCACAGCCCGCTGGCCTCTATCGTGTCTCTACCTGATAAAAGCAATTTGTCCGGCCTGTTTCGTCATCCCGCCAGACGGCCCAGTTGCAGCCCGGCAACCACTGCCAACAGGGCGGCAATTGTCGTGCCGATCAGATTGGCAGTTGCCGCCAGTAGCCTACCCTGCTCGAGCAGTTCAACCGACTGGAATGCAAAGCTGGAATAGGTGGTGAAGCCGCCCAGAAAGCCGACCAGCAGCACCGTCTCAAGCCCGGCCGGCAAGGTGAAGCGGCCTCTGCCAATGGCCGTGATCAGCCCGAACACAAAGCCACCGAACACATTCACGGCAAAAGTGCCCCAGGGAAAGTCACGGTCACACCACCGCAGGGCCAGTTCCGCCACCCCTGCCCGGGCCAGCGTTCCGAGGCCACCAGCTACCGCCAGGCCAAACAGATGAGACCACGACATTCTCTATGTCCTTTTTTTAAATCAACTGGAAATGTTCGGCCACAACACCGAACAATTTCTTTCAGTCGATCTTTTCGCCCACACCTGATGAGTGTGGTACCTGTTCTTTTACGATGCGTGAAGCTGCAGTGACTCCCGAATTGCAAGTGCCAGCATACCGACTGCTGGAGGATGATCGATGCCTGAACTACCGAAGCTGCCGCAGCCGCCGCGATTGCCGCTGTTCGATTCTGCACGCAGGTTGACGCTGCGGGAACTCGGGTACGACCTGCTTGCCGGTGTCGCGTTGGCCACCTTTGTCATCCCCGCCGGCATGGGCTATGCCGTTGCCTCCGGGCTGCCGCCAGCCCACGGCCTCTACGCCAGCATCGCAGCCCTGTTGGGCTATGCCCTGTTCGGCCCCAGTCGGCGGATGATTCTGGGCCCCGACTCATCTCTGACCGCCCTGGTGGCTATCGCCGTGGCAACGCCACCGGCTGAGCCACCAGTGCTGGTCGCGCGGGCAGCGGTGTTGGCAATCCTTTCCGGTGGCATCTGCCTGCTTGCCGGAATCATCCGGGCGGGGTTTCTCACTAACCTGATCTCACTGCCGGTTCGTCTCGGTTATCTCAATGGGCTCGCGGTAACGCTGATGGTGGGCCAGCTGTCTCCCTTGTTTGGCTCCACCAGTGGCAGTGGGGATCGCCCGGGGCATGATTTTCTCTCCGAGCTTCAGTGCTTCGCGACCGCTGTCACCCACGGCCAGCTTGTGCCAACCGCAGCGGCCGTCGGCGGTGGCTGCCTCCTGGTTATCCTGATGCTGCGGCGGTGGCTGCCAGCTGCACCGGGTGTGCTGATGGCGGTAGTCGGTGGGGCCGCTGCAGCCTGGGCCCTACAGGCAATTGGCTGGCCTGCGCCAGAACTTCTACAAAGTGTTCCCACCGGGCTGCCAGTCTTTCAGCTTCCTGCACTTCCCTGGCAGGACATTGGCCAACTGCTGCCAGCGGCTGCGGCGATTGCGGTTGTCGCGGCTGCCGACACGGCCGTGCTGTCGCGGGCACTCAATGACACGGTCGCTGGCGTACCGCGACCCAACCAAGAGCTGGCCGCAGTCGGCCTGTCGAATCTTGTCGCCGGTCTCATGCAGGGCTTTCCGGTCAGTTCCAGCTCTACCCGGACGCCGGTTGCCATGACCGCCGGCAGCCGCTCGCAGTTGACCGGCCTAGTCGCAGCCGGCTGCGTTGGGCTGCTCTTGGTTGCGGCGCCCCGAGCAGTCGTCATGATTCCAAGGGCAGCACTTGCCGCGGTAGTGATCGCGGCAGCCAGCACGCTGCTCGACCTGCCCGGGCTGGCCCGGCTGGCCCGGCGGCGGTTCGGGGAGTTTGTGGTTTCACTTGTCTGCCTGGCTGGGGTCATCTTCATTGGCGTTGTCCCAGGCATTGGCCTTGCTGTTTTGCTGGCCGTCGGTGAATTCGTCTGGCGGGCTTGGCAGCCTTATTCGGCTGTGCTGGGCCGGCTGCCAGGGCGGAAGGGTTATCACGACATCAGCCGTCACCCAGAGGCCCATCAGGCGCCGGGCCTCGTGCTGTTTCGATGGGACTCTCCGCTGTTCTTTGCCAACGCTGAGATTTTTCGCAGCCGCCTGCTGGCTGCCGTGGCGGCTGCCGAACAGCCGCCACGGCGAATTGTGGTCACCGCCGAGCCTGTGACCGACATCGATGTCACCGCCGCCGACATGCTGCAGGACCTCAAGGCCCAGTTGGCTGACCGCGGCATCAGCCTTTGCTTCGCTGAACTGAAAGGCCCGGTCAAAGACCGGCTGCGGCAATACGGTCTTTACGAAGTGTTCCGAGATACAGGTTTTTATCCCACGATCGGCAGCGCAGTGCGTGACTATCTCGAGCATGAACGGCTGGAATGGCACGACCCCTTGCAGCGGCGTCGTCAAACAGACCGCAAGCTCAGCTCATGAGGCTATACTGCGAGCCTTCACAAAAAGATCAGTGATCTCTGCTGACTGATCGCCCGACGTTCTTTGCCCGCCGGAGGAGGCAGCCCGCATGGTTTCATTCGAGAATCGTATTCTTTTTGTTGGCTTCGGATTTGTCGCCCGTTGCACCCTCCCGATCTTGCTCGACCATATTCGGGTTGATCCCAAACAGATCACGATCATCGACTTTGAGCCCGATGATTTGGCACTGAAGCCCTGGATCGAACGGGGCATTAGCTTCGTCCGCGACAAGGTTGGCCCGGACAATCTCGGCGAGATTCTTGGCCGGCACCTCGGCACCGGCGACCTGCTGATTGATCTGGCCTGGAACATCGACTGCTGCGAGATCGTTGGCTGGTGCCATGACCACGGCGTGCTCTATCTCAACACCTCAGTAGAACTCTGGGATCCCTACGAACATGCCAAGGCCGCT
>CAZKSP010000114.1:0-7908 GCA_964555385.1 uncultured Chitinophagaceae bacterium | reverse complement strand
AGCGGCGGCTGGTTTGGAAAGACAACACGGTCGTCGCCCTGCCTCATCTGCACAGGGCCGCGGCTGTATTCCGGGGGAAAGTATTTTGCCGCGAGGTCTCGTTCTGCAGCGCTGTAATCCTCGGGCCAGACGGTGATCTGCCACAAGTAGCCATAGTCCCACATGAACTTTCCGCTGCGGTTCAGCGTGCAGTTCTCAACCGTGACATTTCGGGCTAGGCCCTCGGCTTGCCAACCATCCTGTTGGTGATGGCGGCCCAGCACCGTGATTACGGCCCCGGCCATGTCACTGGAGGTGATATCGCGAAAGGTGAGATTCGCGGTCGCACCCTTCGCCGATGTCGTGACCACGATCCCGCGAGTGTTGCTGCTCGGTTCCCAGCCGTTGCCCGAACGGTCCGGGTCGAAGACGTTGCCGCTGAAGTGGCCACCAAACCACCTAAAATCCTCGATATCGACGCCTGAGAAAAGCACCATGCGGGCCTGCCTGCCAAGTTTCTCCGGCAGAACGAACCGCGCACCGTATGCACGAACAGTCAAATGAGAACGCAAGGCAATCGGCAGAGCATCGCTCGGAACGCTGTAGTCACCCGGCGGGATGACCAGCGTGCCACCACCCGCTGCAGCCGACGCAAACAGTGCCCTCAGCTGCGGCCAGGTGTGAGCGTGCGTCACGGGATCGGCCGCGGCTGAGGGAATGGCCCAAGCCAGCAACAATGCAGCAAGCACACTGGACCGGACAGCCAACCTGAGTTGGATACCAGAGGAAGCTGCCCCTGCCGAGCAGGTGGCGGCGGAAGGTGATCTCGGCCTGTCGTTTGCCTTTTCGATCAAATTGCACCTGTGCTTCATGGGTAGTGGTCCTTGCTGGATTCCCGGACTGTCCTGCCTGAAACGTAGGGGCCGCCCACACGGGAACCCCGGGCCCGGGAGTCTGATACGAGAACAACCTCCGCAGTGAACCCGCAACGCGTCAGCCACCGCAACCGGTCACCAGCCCTCTTGGGCCCGGGCCAACCAGGCGGCGTCGCCGTAGACGCCCGCCTGCGACCAATCATACGGCCTGAAGCCAAGGACCAGCGCTGGCGAGTCAGGCTGCAGCCGATAGTCCCGCTGGGCCGAATTCACAAACAGTGGATCGGCCACGATCGACCCCAACTCGTGCCCTGCGTCCTGCCAGTCGGCCAGCGGCTTGCCCAGAAAGCTCACCGCCTCACCAGCAGTGTTCCACCAGCAGTTGTTGCCGGTCACCGTCTGCATCTTGTCCCAGCGGCCGGTGATCGCCTGTCCCCGCTGCCAGGCAATGATGTTCTGCTCGAAGGTGAACGACAGATGATCCTCCACCCGCGTCGCCTGAATCTGCTGGTCGGTCGCGTCGAGCAGCACGTTGTGGCGAATCGTATTTTCTTTGCCGTAGTGCTGATGAAAGCCTCCCGACTTAGTGTTGTAAACGAGGTTGTGTTCAAAGGTGATGCCACTTGAGCCCTCGTCGGTGTAGAGCCCCCAGCCGCCGTAGGAGTGGCTGGTGATGTCATGAAAGACGTTCCCCCGAACAACGGTGCCCTCCGATGGGCCCAGCGTGTAGATGCCTCCCATGTCAGACAGCAGCCCCTGGCCAATCAGGTGGACGTGGTTGTCAAGAATTTGATTGCGTTTACAGCTACTCTCGGCATAGCCCCACCGCCAGCCCACCGAGATGCCGGTGTAGAAGAAGTCGAAGATCTCGTTGTGGCTGACGACGTTGTCGGAGCTGTAGCCAATCCAGACACCGACCGCGCAGGGAAACAGCCGACCGCCATGGCGAATGATGCAGTTGTCGATGGTGTTGTCGGCAGTTTCATAGGCGGCATCTTTCGCTAGCTGCATCTCACCAATTCGGATACCCCCGGCACCGATGTCTTCAAGCAGGCACCGTTCAACCAGGCAGTCGCGACAGCCAGCCCGCAGCCAGAGACCGTAGCGGCCGACGTGGCTGATTTCACAATCGCGAAAGACTATGCCGCGGCCACCAGTGACGGTCACCACCGCGCCGACCGGGGCCGCCGCCTGAGCCGGCTCGACACCGCCAGCTGGGGTGAGCAGCCGGGTATGGCGGAAGACGAGACCTGAAAATGTCAACTTTTCGCAGTAGCGTTTGGCTGCGGGCTCGCCGCGAATCGTCACTAGTTCATCACAGCGAGGAGCAATCACCTCGGCTGTTTCCAGCCGCTCACCCGGCCGGGGCTTGTAGAAAAGCCGTTGCTGACGATCGAGAAACCACTCGCCCGGCTCATCGAGAAAGGCCCGGGCATTCTCGAGTACGACTGTCGACTTTATGTCCCAGCGGTTCCAAGGCTTCATGCCGAGGCCGCTGGTACCCAGCCTATTTCCTGCTGGTTCAACGGCCTCTAAGAACCGCTTGGTGACATCCCACTTGTGATAGATATTGAGTAGCACATCCGGCACGTCCTCGCGCGGGACATTGCTCACCGTGGCAAAGTCGGCGGCCGAAAGCTGGACCATCTGGCGAGCCCGCTTCGGTCGCCCCTTCGGCCCAAGCTTTTGCACCGCCTCCGCTGAGAGCGGCTGGCCCGCTTCGTCCAGGCCGATCTCTTCAGCTGCCTCCACCGCAAAGGTGCCGACGTCGGGCTCTCGGGCCCGTACCGCTCGCCGGCCATTCACAAACAGCTGCTCAAACCGTCCAGGGTTTTTCTGCGGCAAACCAACCACCCAGAGACCAGCGTCAGCACCAGTACCCTCACGAAACCCGTCGATCCGCCTGCCGCCGCTGAAGACCGGCCGGGCTCCCGCCGCCGCCTCGTATGAAACCGCGGCAGTCGTCGTGCCGCCATCCTCCGGCCCGAGTACCAGCGGCTCCCTGATGAAGTAGGTTCCATCCGCAACGACCACCCGCACCGGCTCATCACGACGGCGGCCGCCATCGGCCATTCGCAACTCACGCACACGGTCACGGGCCCGACTGAGACTGGCAACTGGCCCGTCACTGAGGTTCGCGTTCGGCGTGGCAAGGCCACCGCTCCACTGATCCTCACCAGTCGGACTGACATGCACAACGAGCTCAGCCCGGACCGCACTGGCTGTCAGTGACACGACGACCGTGAGGAGCGTCAGCAGCGAGCGATGAAAAATCATTGGCAACCTCAGTGCGAAAACGGGTTTGAGATTCAGGAAAACAGGCAGCTTACGTCGAGTTTGGCTCGCACGAAAACCAAATGCTGCGAAGCCCGAGCCGCGAGCCGAGGGAATGCGGCCTATCAATCAAAAACGCGGTGTCCCCTCAGCTTGCACTTCGGGCTTCGAAGCAGAAGCCAGGAGGCCGGAGGATTTATGTGCCAAGTACGGCAAAACTTTCCCTCGTGCCTTGGTGGTGAATAGCAATGACACCCACTCAGTGGATCTGCTCCAGCGTCTCCCAGCGGCAATAGGCTGCAGCGACGGCAGCCTCAAGCTGTTTGAGCTGCTGCTGAGTCGCGGCGATGGCCTCGGCGGGCTGCTGATAGAAGGCCGACTCGGCCATCGTCTGATGCAGATCGGCCAGTTCTGTCTCCAACTGCTCAATCTGCTGCGGTAACTGCTCAAGCTCCCGCTGGTCCTTGTAGCTGAGTTTTTTCGGTTTGACCGGCGCAGTTGTTGTCGGCAGGACGGCCGGAGATTTTTCTGCCGGCTTCGGCCTTGCGGCTTTTGCCTCAGGCTGCCGCTGCCGCTGCCAGTCGCTGTAGCCGCCAACATATTCCTTCGGACCCTCCGGTTCGAAGGCGATCACGCTGGTGACAACATTATCCAAAAACTCCCGGTCGTGGCTGACCACCAGCACCGTCCCGGTGAAGGCGACCAGCTTTTCTTCCAGCAGTTCAAGCGTTTCTAGATCGAGATCGTTCGTCGGTTCATCAAGCACCAGCACGTTGGCTGGCTGGGCAAACAGCCGGGCCAGTAGCAGCCGGTTGCGTTCTCCTCCGGAAAGAAACTTGACCGGCAGCCGAACCCGCTCTGGCTCAAAAAGAAAGTCCTGGAGATAACCGATGACATGTCGCCTGTTGCCATCGATCGTGACAAAGGTGTTGCCGTCGTTGATCTGGTCGATCACCGGCTGCTCAGGATCGAGCTGCCCCCGCAGCTGATCGAAATAGCGAATGGCCAGATTTGTCCCGGTTCGCACTGAGCCTGCCTGCGGTTCAAGCTCACCCAGCAGCAGCCGCAGCAGGGTTGTCTTGCCGGCGCCGTTGGGGCCGACCAGGCCGAGTTTGTCACCGCGCAGGATACTCGTGGAAAAGTCGGAGACGAGCGGCGGCCCGTCATAGCCAAACCCCAGCTGCTTCGCCTGGCAGACAAGGGTGCCACTACGGGCTGCCTCCTGGATGCTCAGCGTTGCCTTTCCCTGCTGCTCCCGCCGCTGCCGCCGCTGCTCCCGCATCTGCTTCAGGGCCCGCACCCGCCCCTCGTTGCGGGTGCGACGGGCCTTGATGCCCCGCCGTATCCAGGCCTCCTCCTCAGCCAGCCGCTTGTCAAACAGAGCGTTTTGCTTCTCCTCGCCCTCGAGGGCCGCAGCCTTGCGTTCCAGAAACGTGTCGTAGTCGCAGTCCCAGTCAAACAGCCGGCCGCGGTCAAGCTCCCAGATGCGATTGGCCAGCCGTCGCAGAAAGCCGCGGTCGTGGGTGATGAACAGCAGCGTGCCCCGCCAACCTGTCAGAAACTTCTCCAGCCATTCGATTGCCTCGAGGTCGAGGTGGTTGGTCGGCTCATCGAGTAGCAGTAGATCAGGCTCGGTCACCAACGCCCGAGCCAGTAGCACCCGCCGCTTGCGGCCGGCCGACAGCGTGGCGATCTCGGCATCGGCCGCCAACTCCATTTGCTCAAGCGTCTGCCGTGCACGCGTCTCAGCCTGCCAGTCCTCCAGCAGGCCGGCTTTCACCAGAGGAATGAGCGGCTTCCTGACGGTCTCGATGACCGACCCGGCCAGGTCGGCAGGTACCTCCTGAGGCAGGAAGGCAACGGCGGCTCCGGGGGCCAGCACAATGCCGCCACTGTCAGGTTCCTGCCCACCGGTGATCAGCCGCAGGAGCGTGGTCTTGCCGACGCCGTTGCGGCCAAGCAGGCCAATTTTCTGGCCCAGCTCAACCGTCTTGGAAACGCCGTCAAGCAGTGGAACGCCACGAAAGGCGAGGGCAAGATCATCGAGCGTGAGAAGCGGCATAATCAGAGTGTAACGCGTGCGGCAAGAGGGTGGCTGGCTGGTCTGTTGGCCGTTACATTCAAAATCTATCCGGCAGATGCAAACTTCCCACTCCCAAAGGGCTTGCCACCATGCCAGTTGCACCCCCCGCCTCATCCCCAGCAGCACCCACCACCCAGTTGCACCGACTGGGGCAGAGCCTCTGGCTCGACAACATTACCCGCGGCCTGCTTGATGATGGCACGCTGGCTGATTGGATCGGTAGCCTGTCGGTCACCGGTCTGACGAGTAATCCCTCGATCTACCACAACGCCATCAAGCAGGCTGACTTCTACGATGCCGCCATCGCTGAGAAACTGGGGCGGGGTCTGGTCGGCGAGGAGCTTTTTTTCGCACTGGCTATTGAAGACCTGCAGCGGGCCGCCGACCTCTTCCGGCCGGTTCATGAAGCGACCGGTGGCCTCGACGGCTGGGTCTCACTTGAGGTTTCGCCCCTGCTCGCCTACGACACTGACGCCACCATTGAGTCGGCCCGAAAGCTGCACGGCCAGGCGGGCCGCGACAATCTGTTCATCAAAATCCCTGGCACCCCAGCGGGCCTGCCAGCCATTGAAGAAGCAATTGCCGCGGGCGTGCCGGTCAACGTTACCCTGCTGTTCACAGTCGAGCAGTATCTGGCTGCGGCCGAGGCCTATCTGCGAGGGATCGAGCGGCGGCTCGACGCAGGCCTGCCCCCGCGAGTCTGCTCGGTGGCATCGCTATTCATCAGCCGCTGGGACACACCGACCGCTGACACGCTTCCACGGCACCTGAAAAATTGCCTGGGCATCGCGATCGGCACCAAGGCCTATGCTGCTTACCGCAGCCTGCTAGCCTCCGACCGGTTCGCCCGGCTGGCCAACTTTGGGGTGCTGCCCCAGCGGCTGCTCTTCGCCAGCACCGGCACGAAAGATCCCGAAGCCTCCGACGTTCTCTACGTCGAAAGCCTTGCCGCCCCCCACACCATCAACACAATGCCCGAAAAGACCCTGCGGGCGTTCGCCGACCACGGCCGCTCGCCAGTCGCACTTCCGGCCGAAGGCGGCAATGCTGAGCAGATGCTTCATGAGATAACCGCCGCCGGCGTCGACATTCCCGCTCTTGGAGACCGACTGCAGCGTGAGGGCGCCGAGGCTTTCGTCAAAAGCTGGCACGACCTGTTGGCTGTGATTGGGGCAAAGGCCTGACCAGCAGCCTACTGCTCAATCCGGTACAGCGCTCGTTCGGTGCGGACGTAGACTGCCCGGCCGACGGCTGCCGGACTGGCCATGATTGCTTCCCCAAAGTTGTTGGTCGCCACGATATCGAGGTCTTCACCCGGCCTGATCACGAACATTTCACCGTCACGGCTCCCAACATAGATCTTGCCATCGGCCAACAGCGGCGACGACGAAAAACTACCGCCCAGCCGGCCGGTCCAGCGAACCTCCCCAGTGGCAGCATCAAGGCAGGTCGCAATCCCCTTGTCACTGAACAGATAGACCGCGTCGCCCACCAGCAGCGGCGACGGCATGTTTGGCACACTGCGGCCATACCGCCAAAGAATCTCGGGCTGCAATGCTGCCGTCGTCCCCAGCCGCACCGCAAGAAGTTCCGCCTTCATAAAGCTGGTGCCGATGTAGGCGATGCCGTCGGCGACCACTGGACGCGGCACAATTGAAAACCCCAGCACACCATAGCTGAGCTTCCAGAGTTCCTTTCCGGTTGCCGGGTCGTAGCCATACAACCAGTCGGCCGCAGGTGAAAGCAAGACGTCGCGACCGTTGATCGTGGTAACAAGTGGTGTGCCATAGGCCTTCTTCAGTTCGGGGTTGTCCCGCATTTCACCACTACGGTCGGTCCGCCAGGCCTGTTTGCCCGTCGCCGCATCAAGGGCGACAACGTACTGCACGTCACTGCCATCACAGTGGAAGATCAGCAGGTTCTTCCAGATGATGGGCGAGCCGCCGGGACCATTCTCATGGTTGAGCCGCTGGCTGCGGTTGTGCCAGACAACTGCTGCCGTCGACGTATCAAGACAGGCGGTGCCATAGTCCCCGAATTGGCAGAAGAGTTTTCCCTCAGCCAGCACTGGACTCGGTGAAGCAAAGCTGTTGAGTACATGAGTCGGCTGCGGGTGTTCAACTGTGAACAGTTCGACGTCGTGAAGAACATTGCCCGTGCGACGATCAATCCCGATCGCCCGAAAGGTCACCGCCTCGGCCACGCTGCGCGGCTGCGGCTTGCGGCCGCCCGGTGGCGGTGGCCCCTCCTCGGCACTGCCCTGTTCGATCGCCGTTGCCAGCCAGATTGAATCACCGTCAATCACGGGCGATGACCAGGCCCGTCCTGGCAGCTCAGTACGCCAACGAATGTTCTCGCCGCCAGTCACCTCCTGACCGGCCGGACCAACCCGCCACGTTGTCGGCAGATCGCTGGCGTCTGGAGCGTGCCCCTGCCCGTCCGGGCCTCGCCACTGTGGCCATTCAGCCGCCGCGAGTGGCAAAGCGAACGCCAGCAATAAAACCGTAATTACTCGAATCATCTCTTGTTTCCGGTGATGGGGAATGCACTGAGGTCAGGCCACAGTTTGCTGACAGATTGCCAGCCAATTGCTTATCTTACAGGAGTGGCCGCCGGTTGCTGAAGCGGCACGTGACCCACCAAGCTTCTGGAGGTGCCCTGTGCCATCCCTGCTCGCTCTGACCGAAACAACCATCA
>CAZKSP010000113.1:0-7916 GCA_964555385.1 uncultured Chitinophagaceae bacterium | reverse complement strand
AGACCCAGGGCTCAAAATACCGCTGAAAAAACGGACAGGCCCGCAGGTCATTGATCATGTCGAACCAGGTGCCCTCGTCACTGGCCAGCCCGTGGATGAAGACCACGGGAATCCTGCCCTTCACATGGGGCTGCAGAAACTCCAGTCGCGGCTCGGTGTCAGCCCCGCCGAAGGGCTGAAGGAATCCTTCAAGCCCCGACTTCGGCATTCCCGCCAGCATGTCGAGCAGCGGCGTCGTGAAGTCGGCTGCCAGTGGCGGGTGGGCCCGGCCGATGTGGACCCCCGCCACCTCGGCCGGATCGACCAGGTCGAGTACCGCTGGGGCTGGGTCGCGATAAAGCGGACCGGCCAGCTTGTGCAGCGGCTTCTCACCTCCCGGCAGCCGAAACCGCAGCACGGCCGTGGCAGCGATCGACTGTCGCGGCGGATCAAAGTCGCCCTCAAGGGTGCCGGGCTGGCCGGGCTTGAGGCGTACTGTCACTGGCCAGCCAAAGCCGGCTCGATAGTGCCGCCGGGTAATGCGGCTGTCTTCTGGTGGCAGATGGGGCTCAATACTCTCAATCTCGCAGTTGACTGCCGGCAGCCCGCGGATGATCACCGGCACTTGGATCGGCTTGTATCGTGAGCCGACCCAGAGACCATCCGGCCGCAGCCGTCCCTGCTCGCGGGCAACCTGCAACAGCCCAGCCAGGGCGTCGCCGTAGGCGTTCGTCGCCTCTTCAATCACACCGGGCGATTCGGGCACCGACCAGATGGCGTTCCAAGCGGCCTCGGTCGCGGCGTAGTAGGCCTCAACCGTAAGGTGCTCGCAGCCGTCCCGCATCCGGCAGGCAGCCTTGGCATAGTCGCGGCTGTCACCGAGAAATCCGGCGGCCGCCGCGCAGCGGTCCTGCTGCGACTCCGCCGGCAGCCGGACAGCCACTTCCGGCGGTCCCGCCGAGACCGGTCCGACCACGACCACCACTGCCAACATGCCGGCAAGGACCAACCACGGCGGCAGCCACTCTCGTCCCCTTACCATCGGTTTCCCCTTCTGCCGAGAGATATCGGGACGATGGCACTCGCAGGGCAAGTTTTTCGCGTTCCGGCCTATTTCGTTGCCATGCGGGCAACACCGTCCCAGTCCTCCGGCGGCGGATGCTGCTGATATTCGGCACAGATCTGCCGCAGCCGGGTCAGCGAGACATCATCCGGCCAGTCCTGCTGCAGGGTTTCAATCATCGCCAGAGCCTCCCCGAACTGCCTGTTTTGATAGACCGCCCAGGCCAGTTCGTAGCGGCGGGCAAAGTCGAGCCGCCGCCGGTCAGTCTGACCCACCGGGCCGAGCGGTTCGTAAATCCGCTTGCCCTGCCGCTTGCCTTTCACTGCCACCAGATCGACCAGCCGCCAATCCAGTGGAGTCGTCACCGTCTGCCTGACCTCTTCGCTCACAAGCACATCGGTGCCGTAGAACTTGTTGATGCCCTCCAGCCGCGCCGCCAGATTCACCGTGTCACCTAGCACGGTGTAGCTCAGCCGGCTGCGGGCCCCGACGTTGCCGACGATCACCCGACCGGTGGCAAGGCCAAAGCGGGTATGCAACTCGGGCAGCCCCTGCTGCCGCCAGCGGGCGTTGCAGGCTGCCAGCTGTCGCTGAATCTCCAGCACCGCTGCCAGGGCATGATCAGCATGCGCGGCATCAGGCCGGGGCGCACCCCAGAAGGCGACAATCGCGTCACCGATCAGCTTGTCGACCGTGGCCTCATGCCGCTCAAGTACCGTGAGAGCTTCGTGGAAGTAGTCGGCCATGTGGTCTGTGAGCGCTTCAGGTCCGAGGGCTTCGGCGATCGTAGTGAAGCCACTGATGTCGGTGAACAGGATGGTCAGTGACTCACTCGTCCCGCCAATCTGGGCTACCTCACCGCGTCGCAGCAGTTCACGGACCACCTCCATCGGCACATATTTGGCGAAGGACTGCAGTGTCGAGAGCATCTGCTGCTGGGCCTCGGCCAGCTGGGTGATTTCCGCCAAGGTCGACTCCACAGCCGCATGCTCATCGAGGTCGAGCCCCCGGATTCGCCGGCTGGAGTCGGCGAGTGACTCAAGCGGGCGGCCATAGGTGCGGGCCATCGCCAGGGCCATCGCCAGGGCCACAGCCAGCGCGACGAGCGAGACCGCCAACGTAATGTTCCGCTGGCGAATCACGTCACCGAGAAAGTCCTGCTCGGGCACCACCACGCCGATCCGAAAAGTGTTCTTGCCCAACGGATAGGAATGGAAACCTCCCCACCACGGTTCGCCAGCCGCCTGAAACCGAAAGGCAGTCTCAGGTTTCCCCACCTTCGCCCAGGCCGAGACGGCAGCCGACATGGCCGGATGGCTGTGGCCGGCGGCCGGGGGCAGTGTTGCTGCGGTATCGGCAACAGCCGTTTCGAGTGGCGTAAAAAGCAACGCCTCGCGGATCGCAGCCGGGGTGTCATAGCGTTCGTCCCGCGGCAGCCCAACCACGGCCAGCTCATCGCTGCCCGTGTCCTCAACGAGCACAAAGGCAGTGCCTCGGCTGCTGACCGGCAGGTCGGTGGTGAATCGGGAAATATCGAGTAGCAGCAGATCAAAGGCGACCACGTACGTCGTACCGTCAACCTCCCAGTGGGTGGCGGCGGTGATGCCGGGGTCTTTGGTGATGAAAAAAATCACCGGCTCGGTCCAGAAGACCTCTTTCCCTGCTTGGGCCTTCAGCGCCTCGCGGTACCAGATCCGGTTGCGGGGGTCGTATTCGAGTTCACTGAAGTCTTCCTCGACTTCACCGGTGGCGGTGTCCCAGCGACGATTGAAAACCCGGCGGCCCCAGGAGTCGGCCTGCACGATGCGGTTGGTCCAGGCCGTCGGCTTCAGGGGATCACGCAACAGCAGATACTCAACGCCGTCAGAGGTCGCCACCATCATCGACGAGAGCTGCGGATACTGCCGCAGAATCGGCACGAACAGGGTGTTCATCGCCTCGTGGTCGGTGGGGTCGAGAATGCCTCCCCGCACCCAGTCGGTGCCAATCATCACGTTGGACTGCACCGTGCCGAAGAAGCGGTCGAGTTCGGTTTCGGTCCGGGTCGCCGTTCGCTCGATCAGTGACTTCGACAGGTCTTCAACAGCCGCAGACCCCGCGACCCAGGTGGCCAGCAGGATGGTGCCGCTGGTCAGCAGAATGAGCACTGCGAAGTTTCGCAGCATGCTCTGGCGAATTGTCACGGGCCGTCCCGACACCACTGCCCTCCCTAGCCGACAAAACAGAACAGCCCGGTGGCACCTGACAGGGCAGATTCAACTCGATCGTGGTCGACCAACCCAACCGGCGGCAGTCACGGTCTCTCTGCTGTCTTCAACCGACTCAAGGTCGGCATGCAGATAGCGAACCAGGCCCTTTGGCGCAAGGTTGAAGAAAACCCGACCTTCGGTATGCCAGCGACTGCCATCGTGAAGGAACTCCGCCGTGGCTGCCCGGATGTTTGAGACAGCCTCAACCTCCTCCATGCCGCCGCCCTCGATCGCCTCAAAGCTGACCTCAATCGCGACCAACGCCTTCAGCCCCTGGGTGCGGCGGTCGCGGGCATAGAACACCTCATCCTCAAAGCTGACGTCACTCCAGCGAAGCCCGCGCGGCTTCCCGCTGGCGGCGGCCTGATCGATGAACTTGGCCTCAAGCTGTTCCCGCTGCCGGCGGAAGTCTCGCTGATACCGGGCCAGCTGCTCGGCCCGGCGGGCCGCCTGAAAGGGCCGCACGACAAACACCGTCAGGGCAAGCCCTACCGCAATGCCAGCAACCAGCGTTGCCAGGGAAAGCAGAATTGCCATTGCCATCTCCAATTTTCAGAGGGGCTCACACCAACGCCTATTGGTTTTTAGTGTACGACTACTGGTCCGACCAATCAAAATCTGTCGGGGCGACCGCCAGCAGTTCCACCCACAGCAGCGGACACAGCCCAGCCCGCCATTGCACAACCAGGATCAAATCATGCCGCTCCGCAAAGCCCGTCAGCCCGGCCGGTCGACCACGTCCCGTTCTCACAGGGTCCGCCTGATCGGCGCTCACCAGTCGATCGCCGGTGGGCTGCCGAAGGCGGTGGAACGGGCAACCGAGACCGGCTGCACCTGCCTGCAGATCTTCACTCGTAACATCAACCAGTGGGCAGTGAAGCCGCTCGATCCCGACGCAGCCGCAGCGTTTCGGGCCGCAGTTGCCGATTCGGGGCTGGGCCTGGTTGTCGCTCACGACTCGTACCTGATCAACCCGGCTTCGGCAGATGACACCCTCCGCGACAAGTCAATTGACGGCCTGGTCACCGAACTTGAACGCGCCGACCAACTTGGCATTCCGTGGGTGGTAGCCCACCCCGGTGCCGCAGGCGAACAAGACCGGGCCGTGGCGGTGCAGCGAGCTGCCGACGGCATTGCCGAGGCACTCAAGCGAACCAAGAAACTCAGTAGTGGCATTCTGATTGAGACCACTGCCGGCCAGGGCTCGTGCCTGGGCGACACGTTCGAAGAGATCGCCACCATGCTCAAGCGGATCGACCGCTCCAAAACCCTGCGGGACCGGGTGGCAGTCTGCCTCGACACCTGCCATGTCTTCGCCGCGGGGTATCCGCTTGCCCCCAAAGCTGCCCTCGACGAAACGCTGCGGCAGTTTGAAGCAGCGATCGGCTTTGAGCGACTCAAACTCATTCACGCCAACGACTCCAAACGCGAATGCGGGTCGCGGGTAGATCGACACGAAGCCATTGGCGAAGGAAAAATTGGCCGGACCGCTTTCAAGCTGCTGGTCAATCATCCGCAACTCGCGGGTGTCCCCCTGATTCTTGAAACGCCGAAAGAAGGAGCCGACGGCAAACCCGACCCGGCCAACGACATCCGCAACCTCAGAGTATTGAGGAATCTCCACACCTGAGCTGCTGAGATGCTGTTGCTCGGTGAGGGGGCAGTCTTTCCTCTGCGGCTACTCCTCCCGCTCCGGTGGAATGATGCTGCCATGCGGGTCGACCGCGTCGCGGCCGAGGTCCTGCTCGATCCGCTGCCGCAGCCGGGCCCCGAGGTGGTGCTCAATCCATTCCGCCGGCGGGTGCAGGTGATCCACCGGCAAATCAGCATGCTGCCCCAGCCAGGCCTCCCAAAGCCGGTGCGAGCGGACAATCAGCTCGGCCTCGCTGCGGCCGCGGGCTGAAAGCTGGTAGCCGTCTTCCGCACGCTGCACCCGGCCCTGCAGCCACAGCCAACCTAGCGGCAGGCCGGCCAGCAGCCCGGTCGGTGCCGAGCCTGCGGCCCCCGCCTCTTCTATCCGCCACAGCGCAGCCAGCCGATCTTCACACCGCACTCGCCAGGCATACGACATCCTGGCAAAGCCGCGGGCCAGCAACCCGTCCTGCGGCGCGATGAGCACCGCCACGGCATATTCAAGCCCCAGCACGACCGCCATCATGCCGGCAGCTGAAGTGTCAAACCGCCAGGCCGCCAGATAGCCGACCACGGCACCCGTGACCGCCAAGCCAATCGCTAGCAGCAATACGTGGGAGAGCCGCTGCACCAGCAGTTCAGCCGCTGCAGCCGGCACCACCAGCATGGCGACAACCAAGATCGCTCCAACTGCCTCAAAGCCAGCCACCGTCGCCAGCGACACGCCGACAAGCAGGCCGACCGTGACCGCCGTCGTCGGGATGCCCGCGGCCCGGGCCGCATCGGGATCGAAGGCTGTGAACAACTGCCACCGCCAGGAGAGCCAGAGGCCACCACTCACCAGCAACAGCACCACCGCCGCCGAAAGGAAGGCCCGCGGCACTTCAACGCCCAGGAGCGGCAAAGTGTCAAAGGGAACCAACTCCAGGATGCCATAGAGAATGCAGCCAGGGTCGAGGTCGATCCGTGAACCCGACACCGTGACCAGCAACACGCCCGCCGCAAAGAGCGTGGTGAAGGCGACCCCCACGCCGGCATCTTCGGCAAGCCCTGCCTGCCGGTGAAACAACTGTGTCAGTCCGACAGTCAGCAGGGCAGCCACCACTGCACCAAGGAGCACCAGCGGACCACCCGGCCGGCCACCCAGCAGCACCGCCACGACAATGCCCGGCAAGACCGCATGACTGATGGCATCCCCCAGCAGGCTCAACCGCCGCACCACCAGCAGACTGCCGACAACCGCACAACCAGCGGCAACCACCGCGGCGGTTGCCATCGCCCAGCCATGCATCGGGCCGATCATCTCCAGCCAACCCGTCCACGATGCCAACAGCGCACCCATTGTCATTGACGGAACTCCGGCGGTTCGGGCAGCGGCGGAGACTCCGGCAGCACCACACGGCGTTCCCACCAACGGGCCAACAGCCCGCGGCGGGGCGCAACCACCAGCGACACCACAAAGCAGGCCGCCGCCACCAGCACCACCACCGGTCCTGTTGGTAGCCGAGTGGCGAGACTGCTGATCACAACGCCGGACAGCCCACAGACGAGACCAATGCCGCCGGCGATGATCAACATGGGCACAATCCGGTCAGTCCATTGCCGAGCGGCCACCGGTGGAATGACAACCAGTGCCGTCACCAGCACCGCCCCCGCCGCCGGCAGCCCCACCACCACCATCACCGCCACAAGGGCGACCAGCGTTAAGTCGATGGCAGTCGCCGGCCAGCCAGCCGCCACGGCAAAGGCGGGGTCGAAGGCCACCATGGTCGCCTCCTTGAGGCCCAGCCAGACAGCGACCACTGCGAACGTTGAGACAAGTCCCAGAAGGGTTGCGTCACCGATGGTGAGCGCCGCCGTATGCCCCAACAGGAACCGCTCCAAGCCGGCGCTGCCCGGCACCCCGCGGGCCACCATGCCCGAGATCAGCACAATGCCCAGTCCGAATGACACACTCAGCACAACCGCCGTGGCAGCGTCATCGCGGGTGCGGGTGAACCGCCGGATCAACACCAGCAGGCCAAGGGCAGCAATCGCTGAGAGGAGACCGCCGGCCAGCAGTACCGTCAGACTTCGTTGGCCGGTGACGAGCAGTGCCGCTGCAACACCGACCAACGTGGCATGGGCAGCGGCATCGCCAACAAGGGCCCGCCGCCGCAGCACCCCCAAGGTGCCAACCACACCAGCGGCACAGCCGACCGCTGCCACCCCGCCGGCCACCACCAGCGTGTTGTAGGGCAGCACCACGGCCAACACTGCCACAGGCATCATGGCGTCCGCTTCCCCCGGGCCACCGCCCGGCCGAGTTCGTCGAGAATGCCGGCCCGGCCAGCGTAGGTCTGATTGAGATTCTCCGGCGTAAGCACCACGTCGGTTGGGCCGGTGGCGACCAGTCGCATGTCCACCAGCGCCACCGCATCGAACCAGCGGGCTGCCGTCTGCAAGTCGTGATGCACCGCCACCACCAGCTTGCCGGCATCCCGCAGGCCGGCCAGGATCGCGAAGATCTGCTCCTGCGAGCTGGCATCGACTCCCGCCATCGGTTCATCGAGCAGATAGATATCGGCTTCGCGGGCGAGTGCCCGAGCCAGGAACACCCGCTGCTGCTGGCCACCGGAGAGCCGACCGATCTGCCGGCCAGCCAGGTCCGCCAAACCGACTCGTTCCAGACAGTCTCGGGCCAACTCCCGCTCACGGCGACCGGCTCGGCGAAACCAGCCGAGTTGTGAAGTCGATCCCATCAGCACGACGTCCATCACGCTGACCGGAAAATCCCAGTCGACCGTCTCCCGCTGGGGCACATAGCCGATCCGGCGGCGGACCTCAGCGAGCCTCTGCCCCCAAAACAACACGCTGCCGCTGGTGGTCGGCACCAGCCCCAGGGTTGCCTTCAGCAGCGTGCTCTTGCCGGCACCATTGGGCCCGATGACGCCGAACAGGCAGGGCTGATCGATGGTGAGATCAACATTCCAGAGCACCGGCCGGCGGCCGTA
>CAZKSP010000112.1:0-7948 GCA_964555385.1 uncultured Chitinophagaceae bacterium | reverse complement strand
TGACGATGAAATATCCGGCGGTCTACATGATGGAGCCGGGGGCTCGGGGGGAGATTCTCTCGATCGCCTTCGCCTCAGCCGGCCAGCACCAGGATGCCGGTGCCAAACTGGTCCATGCCGCCCCCAACACCTTTGGCCGCATCGTCTCGAAGAGCATCTCCAAGAATGGCGGCCGATCGAGCTATCGTGGGCTCGTCAAGGTTGAGCCAGGGGCAAAGAAAAGCCGCTCAAGTGTGGTCTGCGATGCCCTGATTCTCGATGACAGAAGCCGAAGCGACACCTATCCCTACATCGAGGTCGAAGAACAGGATGTCTCGATTGGCCACGAGGCAAGCGTCTCAAAGATCGGTGAAGAGCAGCTCTTCTATCTGATGAGCCGGGGACTTTCTGAGGCCGAGGCGAGCACGATGATTGTCGGTGGCTTCATCGAGCCATTGGTTAAAGAGTTGCCAATGGAATACGCCGTTGAAATGAACCGGCTGATTGAACTCCAGATGGAAGGTTCTGTTGGCTGACCCCACCTCCGCTCTTCTCGTACCAGGACCGATGACGACCACGACCGCCCCTGCCCCCAGTTTCAATCGCGACGCCCTTGAACAGTTGCTTATCGACCAGCCACTGCCTGCCTGGGCAGAGCGGCAACGGCGGGCCTGCCTCGATCGATTTGAGTCGCTTGCCCTGCCCGACCGTCGCCAGGAACTCTGGATGCGGACCGATCTGCGGATGTTCAAACCGCAGGCCTGGGGGTTGCGTCCGGCCGGCGGGGCAGAAGCCCCGGAGGGCCTGCTGGCACCGGCCTTCCCGCAGGCAGAGGGTGGTGACGTGGCGGTGCTGGGTCGGCCCGACTATGCCGGCCACTTCACCAGCGTCAACGGGCACGTCAGTCGTTCTGAAATCGACCCGGAATTGAGCCGGCAGGGCGTTGTTTTCGGGCCGGCCGCCGAAGTGCTGGCCGAGCACGGCAGCCTGCTACAGGAGCACTGGCTGCGGGTGATCGATACCGAAAGCGACTACTTCGCCGCCCTCCACGGAGCCTTCCATCGGGGCAGCATGGTGCTGTATGTGCCCGCTGGCGTGAAGATTGTTCAGCCAATCCACTGTCTCGCCGCGATCGATGACGGCGGCGTCGATACGTCGCACGTCCTGGTGGTGCTCGGCGAGGGAGCCGAGGCGACCGTGCTGACCGAGACAGCCTCATGTGGCGTCACAGGAACAGCAACCGGCTTCCACTGCGGTGGCACCGAGATTGTCGTCGGCCGTGGCGCATCCCTACGGATGGTCAACGTTCAGAATTGGGACCGCGGCGTCTGGCACGTTGCCCGCCAGAAGGCGGTGGTTCATGGCAATGGCCGTCTCCAGTGGACGCTTGCCGCCCTGGGCAGCCGGCTTTCCCAGGTCGCACAAGACGTTGCTCTGGTTGGTGAACATGCCGAGGCACAGGTTAACGGGGTGATGTTCACCGAAGGCCGGCAGCAACTGGTCTACAACACCCTGCAACATCACGAAGCGTCATCCTGCCGCAGTGACTTACTTTACAAAGGGGCCCTTCAAGACCGTAGCCGACTGGTCTGGCGGGGTATGATCAAGGTCGATAAGGCTGCCCAGAAAACCGATGGCTATCAGCGGAACGACAATCTGATGCTTTCGGCTGAGGCCCGCGCCGATTCGATCCCCGGCCTTGAGATTGAGGCTGATGACGTCCGCTGCACTCATGGTGCCACCAGCGGCCGGGTCGACGAAGAGCAGATCTTCTACGCTCAGGCCCGGGGGCTCACGGCCGATGAGGCAGCCCGATTGGTGGTAGCCGGCTTCTTCCAGCAGGTCTTCGACCGCATCACCATTGCCTCGGTCCGCGAGGCTCTCGCCGCAGCCATTGGCAGCCGGATCCGCAGGGTCTCCTAAACCGTTCTGGCCTGCTAGCAATCGACCATTCTTTTCTCTGGAGCATTTCCCGATGGCGGAATTCACCCGTGTCGCCGATGTCAGCGAACTGCCGGAGCCCGGCAAGCTCCTCGTCGAGGTCGACGGCGATCCAGTTGCGCTGTTTCACATTGACGGCCACTTTCATGCCATCGACGACGTCTGCACCCATGACGGGGGTCCGTTAGTTGATGGTGAGCTGGTCGACCATACGATCGCCTGCCCACGGCATGGAGCCAAGTTCGACATTCGCACCGGGGCAGCCCTTTCGATGCCTGCGATTAGGGCGACCCGTGCCTATGACGTGAAGTTGGAAAGCGGTGGGATTTTTCTGCGGCTGCGGGAAGCCTCCACCGGCCCGGTGAGCCAGACGACGGCATCTGCTATGCCTGCCGTTCCAGTGGCTGCGCAGCCAGCGGCGTCACCAGCAGCGTCAACGACCGCTCCCGCAACAGCTGAGCCGGCGGCCGCAACAGTCGCTGGCGGTGGCAACGCCGCCAACGGGCTTGCCGAGCAGACCCTCTCAGAGGATCTCGTTCGTGAGATGCTCAAAGAGGTCAAGGATCCCGAACTATTCGTCAACATTGTCGACCTCGGCCTGATTTACAATGTCACCATCGCCTCAGAGCCCGCTGACAACGGCCGGCAGGTGTCGATCGATATGACGATGACCAGTCCAGCCTGTCCAGCCGGGCCGCAGCTCATTGCCGATACCAAGCGAACGGTTGGTAGCCACCGCGATGTGGGTGACGTCGAGGTTCGGATCGTGATGGAGCCTCCATGGACGCCCGACCGCATGACCGATGCTGCCCGCGATCAGCTCGGTATTTTCTGAGTTGCCTTGCAGATGCGTCTGCTGCTTTACGAATGGTGCTGCTCGGGTGGCCTACACGGTCCCGACGCAGCAGCCGTGGCCGGTGATGACTCGCCAGCGGGCCTGATCACCGAGGGCCGGCTGATGCTTGAGGCCCTGGCCGACGATGCGTTTCAACTGGCTAAATGCGAGGTGACTCTCCTCACCGACAGCCTGCTGCCGGCAGCGTCCAAGCTCTGCCTGCCTGTCGGCGTCCGTCGCCGCAAGGTGGCAGGCGGAGAGGAACTGGCCGCTCTTTTGGACACCGCCAGAGATGCCGACGCGGTAATCCTTGTCGCGCCAGAGACAGCCGGCGTACTTGAGAGCCGCCTCTCCCTGCTGCACACAGCTGGTATCGGCGACCGGGTCATCGGCGGACCAAAGGGCTTCGTGGTGACCGCTGCCGACAAGCACGCAACCTGCGGGCAGTTGGCTGCGGCGGGAGTACCGGTGCCGGCGGGCCGAACCCTCGAGGCTGGCGAGCAGCTTCCGGTGGGCTTTCGGCTGCCGGCGGTAATCAAGGCCCGCAGCAGTGCCGGCTGCGACGGTTTGCAACTGCTCCATACTGCCACTGACTTCCAGCCGCCAGCCGGTCCGGCCCGACTGGAAGCCCTCGTACCAGGCACCCCGGCGAGCCTTGCCTGCCTCTGTGGCTCAGGCGGCATTACTCCCTTGTTGCCGCTTGAGCAGCTCTTTGATGGCGAAGGGATGCCGACGTTTCGTGGCCTGCGACCTCTCGCTGCAGACCTACGGCCACGTGCCGAGCAGCTCGCGGTCCGCGCAATCGAGGCTCTCGCCCTTGGAACTTGCAGCCGTCCACGTGGCTGGGTAGGGGTCGATATGCTTATGGGCCTGCGGACTGATGGCCGCGACGACCGGGTGATCGAGATTAACCCGCGGCTGACCACCTCGTTCGTTGGGCTGCGACGGGGACAGGCTGGCGGACTTGTCCGGCCGCTCCTCGAACAGGCAGCCGGCCGGCTGGTGCCGCTTGGCCCTTGGAATGAGACTGCCTGCGAGCTGCTGCTGCCGTGATGTCCACTGGTAACTACCTACCGTCGTGTGATCGAGCCGACTGGCTGGCACTCGATATTGGGGGAGCCAATCTCAAGGCTGCCAATGGCTGCGGCTGGTGCCACAGCGAGCCCTTCCCGCTCTGGCAGGCCTGGCGAAGACTACCGCAGGCGATCGCCACGATCCTCGCAAGGTGCTCGGCCGATCGGCTTGCAGTGACAATGACGGGCGAGATTGCCGACTGCTTCGCCAATCGAGCCGACGGCGTTCGTGAGATAGTGGCGAGTTGCATTGAGGCGGCGGCTGGCCGGCCAGTCTTCATCTACAGCCTCGATGGCACCCTGATCGAGCCGGCCGAAGCTGTCGCCCGGCCGCTGGCTGTCGCGGCTGCCAACTGGCATGCCCTAGCCCGCTTGGCTGGCAGCCTCGTTCCAACTGGCCAGGGCCTCCTGCTTGATATCGGCTCAACGACAACCGACCTCGTGCCTCTGGCTGCTGGCCACCCCGCAAGCAGGGGCAACACCGACTGGGAGCGGATGGCCTGTGGCGAGTTGCTCTACATGGGCGTTGAACGCACCCCCGTGCCGGCGCTGGTACGAACGCTACCTTATCGCAGCAGCCGCAGGCCGGTGGCCAGCGAGTGTTTTGCCACGGTTCGAGATGCCTGGCTCACCCTTGGCGGCCTGCCGGAACGGCCGCAGGACCGAAACACAGCCGATGGTGGGCCCGCCACCCGGGCTGCGGCTCGAATCCGACTGGCTCGAACTATGCTGCTGGAGCCGGCAAACTTCTGCGACGCAGATGCCCGGCAGGCGGCGGCCTGGATCACCGAGCTACAGTGCCGCCGCCTCACAGCAGCACTTAAGCGGCAGCTTGACGGTTGCGCACAAACCACAGCCATCGTCACCTGCGGTCATGGTGGTTCGCTTGTAAAGCAAGCCATCGCCCGGCTCGACGGGCCAATAACCGTCTGCTCCATAGCACAGTCACTTCGAGATGACATTGCCAGAGTCGGCCCAGCCCACGCGGTTGCCCGGATTGCCCGAGGCGAACTATGACTGATTTATGGCAGCTTAGACCGATCGCGAACGGCTGGACGGGGGGGCAACTACGGCGTTCGAATCGAACCGAGTCATCCCCACCGCTGGTGATCAAACTTGGCGGCAGCCTGCTGAATCGGTCGGGCTGGCCGATGCTGGTTGGAGATCTCATCGCAGCTGAGTCCGCCGGCCAGCGACAGGTCCACCTGATCGTCGGTGGCGGGCCGATTGTAGAGGGCCTACGAAAGGTCGATCAGGTTGAGGCGCAGCCAGCTGAGCAGATGCACCGGCTGGCAATAGCCGCGATGAGCCTGACCGCGGAGGTGGTGGCCGGGCAGCTTGGGCTACCACGCGTAACCGACCTCAACGCGGCCACGCCGGGCGTGCTGGACATCAGTCGCTCCTCCGCCTGCCTGGCCGCAATCGCGGCGCTACCCTGCAACTGGACGGTGACGAGCGATTCAATCGCGGCAGCGGTAGCTGCGAGCATGAATGCCGAACTGCTGTTGGCAAAGTCAGTGGTGCCACAAACCTCGGCCATCCCGTCACTCGTCGCCGCAGGCTGGCTCGACGGTCACTTTGCCACAGCCAGTAACAACCTCAGCAGCATCCGCTGGGCAGCGCCCGCCATGGAACGCGGCGGGCTTCACTAAAGCGGGAATCTGGCAGCATCAAACGTCTTGCCGGTCCGGTCGCTCCCGCTCACGGCTTTCAGTTCTCGAGTTGACGGGACATGCCGATCTGATCGCAGCGAAACTGTTATTCCCAGGAGAAACCAGCTTCGGGGCGGCTGGCAAGAGCAAGCGTTCGCTGCTTGCCGACATCGGCCGCCTCAACCGTGGTCTCTACAAAGGCCCAGGGCTGGAATTGAACACCGCCGGAGGCACTGAGCACCCAGCGGCTCCCTTTTTTGATGCCACTGGCAACAGTCGGCACCTGCCGAGGCACGCCATAAACAGGCAGGGCAAGGTTCGCCTCATCGAGCAGCGGGCTGAGGTCGAGTCCGGCCTGATCGGCGAGTTGCCGGCTGTCGATCAGTGCTGCCACCACTGCGAGATCGACGCAGTTGGCTAGTTCGGCAAAGACCGGCTGACGGGCTGCGAGATCGTTGTAGTGTTTTGTCATCAGCTCACACCATCGTTTGGCCATGGCGTCGGAACGGCCCCGGCCGCGTTGAAGCCCTTCTCGGGCCAGCAGGTCACTCTCGGTCAGGCAGACCAGCTTGCGTCCGGATAGTTTCCAGGCCAGTTCGTCAGGGTCCCGGGCGATCGGGTCATAGCGGGCTTCCAGCCAAAAGCGTGGCAGCATCGACCCGCCACCGGCGGGCACCATTGAGAGATAACTCGGCAGTCCCTGCAGGCCCGACGGTTCCAGACCCATGCCGATTCGCTTCATCCGATAATCGGCTGCCACCAGCACCTGGGCAAAATGGCTGTCAGCAGGGACGCCGCCCACCGTAATCTGCTGGGGTCCCAGCGCCTCTTCCATCTGCCGAAAGATAGCCTGAGAATCGGCAAGCGAACGGACATTCCCAAGAAATGCTTGAAGCTGCGCGATGCCTTCCGGACTCGGGTCGATCGAACACCGGATCCCGCCCATCCGGGCGGCGTCGATGGCTCGTAGGGCCACGATCAGGTCTTCCAGCAGCAGCAATGGCCGCCCACTACCGGCAGCCACAAGGTTACCGGTGGCATCGATCACTGCAGCGTCACCGGGACCAGCCAGCACCAGATCGCGGGCATCGCGATCAACAAAGACATACTCCACCCTTTCCAGGCCACCCAACGTCAGGACATCCGTTGGCACCTGACTACCCTTGGCCACAGCTGCTTCGACGGCCGCGATGATTCGCCGCAGTGACACCTTCTGTAACTCGCGGCGGCCAGCGGCCCCGAGGGGCTTGCCTGCGAGCAGTTCTCGTCGTTGAGTGGCTAACTGCTCGATTGCACGGGGATCAAGGTTCTGAATGATGCCGTCAGCATCGATTGAAATTCCGCCAACTGCCTGTGCTCCGAGGCCGGCTCCCCCAGCCTGGCCAAACGCCGGAACGGCTGTCGTGATTGTTGCCAGACTGAAAAGAACAGCCGCCAAACGTCCAGCCAAGAGGGCCCTTGCAGGCATTTCAGACAATTGCAGGAGCATCCGACAGATCATGGGTGTACCTCATCTCCACTTTCGGGAACCGTCCTGGCTGGGTTCCAGTACCGCCGCACAGGCCACCGGCAGACATCCGTTCTGCTGTGAGGCTGCGCACCCTGAGATGCTAGTCGGAGGCCGGTTCCCGGAGCAAACCCGGTTGTCCGGGCAAAAACCTTCACTTTTCCCTGATTAGCCGGTGTTAGTGCCCCGGGTCGCGACCAACGGCCCAATTCGGCATGATGATGGTATGGGAAATCAGGATTCCAACTCCGGCAGCGGAGACGCCTCGATCCTCGTCCGGGAACTGACCGGGGATCCGACCCTCATGCGGCTGACGCCGGGAGAGGTCGTGACACTTGGCCGGGCTCCGGGCAATCGGCTGGTACTGCACGATGAGCGGGCCAGCCGCAACCATGCTGAATTGCATCAGGCGGCTGACGGAGGCTGGCTGATCCGAGACCTAAAAAGCCGGAACGGCACGCTGGTCTCCGGTGATGCCGTCACTGGCGATCGGCTACTGGTCGACGGTGACATCATTTGTATCGGTGCGGTTGAAATTCAGTTTTTTGTTGGAAGCCCGCCTGCCGACGCCACAAGCAAAGAGCGGGACAGCGGCGAGGGGCGCATCACCGGTGAGATGTCGGCTGAAGTTGAGCAGTGGCACTCAACGATTCGCTACCGCCGCAATCGTAGCCGGCTGCTGGACGATATTCGAGCATCGGCTCATACCGGTCACAAGGTTGGCCAGGCCACAGCCGAACTCTGCCGACTGGCCTTTGCCCTCGGACGTGCAGAGGAGATCGACGCCGCTGCCAATCGGGCTCTTGAGTCAGCCATGCTCGGGTCGGCTGCCAACCGCGGCATGGTCTTGCTGCCAAAGCCGGGGACACCCCGCAAACACCGTGTGCTGGCCACCGATCTTCACGGCATTGCGGCCGTGCCATCCAATCTGAAAGTAGCCGAGGTTCCAGCTGACCTGATC
>CAZKSP010000111.1:0-7967 GCA_964555385.1 uncultured Chitinophagaceae bacterium | reverse complement strand
AGTTCGGGCGAAAAGCAGTTTGCGTGTTCACCACCCGAAACCGTCAGGGGGCTTCGGAGTTGCTGAGTACCGCACGATGTTGCGGCAGATTTTTTCCACATTCTGTTCGTCATGGGTGTGTTGTCGATGAAGTCGGCTGCCGTTTGTGGTCGCCGCGAGCATCCGACCATCGCTCAAGCCATGGCGGGGGCACCGCCCGGGGTTTGTCTCAGAAGGTGGGCGGTTCTGGTGGACAGTTGTCCCGGCAGATGATGGCTGCCTCGGCGTCAGCGTCAGGGCCACCGTTGTCGACCCAGCGGGTCCGGTCTTCGCGGGGCTGTTTGAGGTGGATCTTCGGAATGTCGGAACGTTCAGCGACATAGGCCCGCGTGGCCGGTTTCGGATAGCTGATCCCCGGCGACTGTTGCACGTGCAGCTTCATCTGACGCGTTGGGCCGGGCAGACTCGTCCGAGTGTGGTTGGTAATAGTGTGTTTCTGGAGGCCGGCCGGAATGCCCATCGGCACGTGGGCCGGGCCGGGCAGGCCGATGGGAGTGCCGGTGATTGGCATGCCGTAAGAGGGGGCGGTCATGCCGGCAACGAAAGCCGGTGGCAGTTGGTCAGGATCGCCTCCGCAGGGCATGCCCAATGGCATTCCTGCCGTCATGCCTCCAGCAGCACCGGCTGCCACCGCTCCGTCGATCACAGGTGATTCAAGATCTTTGTTCCCGATTCGGATGATCGCCAGGATCGAGCCCCGACGATCGGCCTCGACTACCGGATCGACTCCCGGATCGAGTCGTGTGCTTACCAGTGTCTCAACACCGGCTACTGCGAGTTCCTGGTAATCGGGGTCAGGCAGATAGACCACCTTCGTGACGAAGTTCCCGGTGGTTACTTGATCAAGATCTTCATCTGCGAGTTGGACCGGAACAGTATTGTGGGCGATGAAGGCTGCCGTTCGCGGAGTCACCGGAGCGACCTCCAGCGTTGGGTAGAGTTCGACACCTTCCCGGCCCGGTATGTTGGTGAGCTTGAGTCGATAGATTGCCCCCTGCGGAAAGTCATAGCGACCAGGAGCCACCAGGGGGGTCGAGTCAAATCCGCCTGCTGTGCTGACGTCCCAGGTGATCTGCATGCCATCGGGGCCGATGAAGCCGATCTGCGACATCGCCTGGATGGGACCATGGACGAACCCGCCTTCTGGCATCATCCCCTCGGGGCTACCTGGAGGGAGCATCTCTTCATAGCCCACGGGTCGAATAATGCCCGGGCCGGGGCCATCAACGCCTGGGCCGGGATGGGCCAGCATCGCAGGGGGAGGCAGCACATTGGACTTCGGTTGAGCGACCGGACGCAGGTCTGCCAGGCCGGTAAGGGGCGAGTTGGCCGGGATGTGGCAGCCCGTCAGGGCGGTGGCCAGGGAGAGGCCGACCAGTTTTTGCAGATGTCTGTTCCGTCTCACGTCGGTGCCTCCAAGGCTTAGGAAACCGGTTCGAGTTTGTGGTGCTTTGGGGTCGTTTCCGGGCAATCGGCGTAGGGGAGAAAGGGCCTGATGGCGTACACTGCCATTTCTCCGAAACGCCGGCTGTCGGCGGATCACCTACCGCGCCTGCGGATATGTCGTCCTTTCCGGATCGAAATCTTTGGGAAAACCGGCAAACTTTCTCCATTTAGTGGCACCGACACGATCAGGAAGTCTGTGTTTTCGCTGTTTGTTTCTGCGGTGCCTGCTTGCTCCAGGCATGGTTGTCTGGGGATTGGCGATGTTTCCCGTCAGCCGCTCTCTCGCACAGCAGCCGGCCGGCAGCAGCGTGTACCAGCGGGCAGCTGGTGGGCAGCCGTTGTCAGCCGGCCAGCCAGAGCGAATTGTGGCGGCAATGCTTGCCGAACTTGGCCGAATGGAATCGATTTCAGCCCGAGTGCGGCAACGGACCCGGGTCGGGGAGAGGGTGCTGGTAGGAACCGGCCGTTATCTCCAGCAGGGCAGGGGGGAGGAACAGCGGTTCCGGCTTGAGACGGTCATCGAGGCTGACACCGAGCGATTTGAGCTGCTTGAGCTATCCGACGGGCTGTCGTTCTGGAACTATCGGAAGCGGGGAGATGAGCCACCCAGGCTTGAGCGGGTCGACATTGCCAGAGTGCGGAGCCGGCTTGAGCAGCTGGGGGTAGCCGCAGATGGTGTGGTGACGCCTTATCTGGGTGGGCTGCAGCGGTCAGTGGCACGGATTCGCCAATGGTTTCTCTTCACCTCCGCAGAGGCTGGAACGCTCGAAGGGGTGCCCGTTTGGCGGGTTGAGGGGCATTGGAATCCCCAGTTGCTTGCCGCGATCCTTCCGGAGCAGGCAGAGGCGGCAACCTCATCGGCAGGGCTGCTCCCCGAGCAGTTGCCGGAGGGAATGCCCTGGTCGGTCGAACTAATCATTGGCAGTGGAAGGCTCTTCCCATTCCGGATCGAGTGGCGAGCAGCAGTGGGGGAGCAGCGGGAGGGGGGCAGTGAGATCCAGCCATTCTCAGTTCTGGAGCTCTACGAGGTGCAGATCAACGAGCCTGTCGACTCCGCCGCGTTTGTCTATCGGCCATCATCGGAAGGCCTAGTTGACCTGACCGAGACCTTCGTCAAGCAGACCCACCCACTACGACCATGAGTTTGGCCACCTCACGCTGGCCGTTAGTTGAATGGCGGCGGCTCGGGGACGGTGAAAGTCTCGTCGCACGGGCGAGGCAACGGCCAAAGTTCCTCGAGCGTTCACCACCCCCTTCGCCTCATTCAGCAGTGGCCGCTCCTGCGTTCCCATGCACTTGCCTAGTCGTTTGTTTCTCCATTACGTGGTCTATAGTGGTGGTGGAGTAGTGCGTTCATAGAACCGGTCTGCCGCGATGTGGCTGGAGTCGTTATGGAAAAGATGTTTGCCTGGGTTGCCACGTTTTCCGTTGCCCTCATGGTGGCCACGGCCGGGCTTGGGCTCTGGATCGGTGACCTGCATGGCCAGACCGATGCTGCCATCTTGCGGTGGGGAACGGTTCACCGGCTTTCGGGTGTGTTGGCTGCACTCGTCGTGGTGCTGGTGAATAGCATGTCAGTCACCTATTTCATTGGCACCGGTCGTTGGTGCCGTGAGGTAGTCGAGACGTACGGTCTGCCATCTTCTTTCATTGCCCGTAGCAAGCAGATCAAGCGGGCTTCTTTTCCCTTTGCCTTGATCGGCATGCTGAGTGTGGTGGCCATTGTTGCCCTCGGTGGTGCTGCCGATCCTGCAGCCGGTCGGCAGGGAAGTGAGAACTGGGTGACACCACATTTGCTTGGTGGCATTGGCCTGGCGGGACTGATCGCAGCCTGCTTTCAGGCGCAGCGGTCGCGTATCAGGCAGCAGCAGGGGCTGATCGCTGATCTGCTAGCTGCGGTTTACGAAGTCCGTCGGCACCGTGGCCTTGAGGTCGAACCACGGTCTGTCGAGACCACTGCCGTAACGGCGGGTAGCTGATGCTGGTCGCGTTGACGTGGACGGCGGTGTGAACAGTTGCTGACCGCTACCCGCAGCCGGGGGACCGTGCGGATGGGCAAACCGTTCGAGCAACGTAATGCCCCAGGCCATACTCATGCCCAACGCCAACGCTACGGTCAGCAGGACGCGATCATGGCTGTGGAATTGCACCTCTGGTAATAAGTCTGCGGCGGCGATGCAAAGAAAAGCCCCTGCCGCCAATGCCAATGCAGCGCCGGTAATTTCCTGCTGCCGATCACCAAGAAGATCAAGGCTACCGATGAAGAGGATCGCCCCGACTGGTACCGCTGCGGCGTAGAGCAGATTGATTGCCCGGCGGAAACGATCTGACCAGCCCGCTCCAAGCATCAGGGTGGCAATGATGCCGGCATCAAAGGGCTTGTGCAGCAGGATGGCAAGAAAAGTCGCTAGCCCGGCCAGCCAGCCGGCGCCGTGGCCGGTATCGGCGTTGACTGCAGCTGCCAGGGCGGCCCCGTCTGCGAGGCTATGCAGCCCGAGGCCGACAAAAGCTCCGCCCCAGCCCCAGCGGCTGGTCGGGGCATGGTGGGCCGGATCGGGGGCATGCCCGTGGCAGGCATCATGGACCGCAGGCTCATGCAGACAGGCAGCCGCCGGCTCGCCTCCGTCAGCAGTATGGTGGGCATGCCCGTGAAACGCTCGTTCCAGCAAGAACATTGCGAAAAAGCCACCCAGCATCCAGGTCATCGTGGTGTCAAGACGACGGCCAAATTCGAGATATGCATGGGGCACAAGATGCAACAGAGCTACGCCAAGAAGCACACCCCCAGTGAAGGAGAGCAACACCTGCAACCTTCGATGTCCCAGCGTCAGGAATGAAACTGATGAACCCCCGAAGAAGGCTGCTGCGGCGATGACCAGCAAGTATCCGACCAGCAAAACAATGTTGCCATCGGCAGGCAAAACGGCGGCGACGATGGGCAGTTCCATAGCCGAGACGGTTGAGGGGCGGGTTGAAACAGGTTAGATGGCTTCTGCCATCCAGTTGCATAATGGATGAGCCTGCCACCGCAGACAAGTAAGCTGCCAAAAAACCGGCCAGACGCTGCTGTCACCGCCGGTAGACGGGGGCGGTTACCGGGTAGTTCGGGTACTGGCGGGATGCCTGTTCCACCTGCTGACGGACCACCGCCATTTTTTCGGTGATGGCTGCGTCGTTGGTCGCGAGTGCCCCCAGCACGATGACCAGCAGGTAGGTCACGATGTTGGCCCAGGCCTCGTTGCCAAGAAACTTTACGGCGGTGCCGAAAGACTTTTTCACTTTCGGGCCAAACAATCCGAATTTCACCGACCAGATTTCATCCAGGATGAGATGGGTCAGGAAGCCGAGAACGACTGCACTGGCTACGAAGTACCGGTGGAGGGGTTCTTCCGCCGCAAAAGCCAGAAATGCGGTGAGACCGGCGATTGCTGCCGACGGAACGCTGTGGAACATTCCTCGATGGACCGCAAAGTTCTTGAGGAGATAAGTCACCCCAAAACGAATTAACAAATAGATTGCACCACAAGCGATGATCAACGCCTCGGTCGGAAGGTCGAACTGCTCAAGCCTCGGGAGCAGCATGACTGGTATGACCGCAGCAGCAAAGGCGACGCTTTCCCGCATCGGAATGCCAGGGCCGCTGTCGAGGTCGGGCAGCATGCCTGCGACTGAGCAGAGGCCTGTGCCAAGTAAGCATGTCAGCGGGGGAATCTCTCCGACATACCATGCCGCCGCGCCATAGCCGACGCCGACAATGGTCGAACCGGTGATGTGCTCGCGGAAACCCGGCACCGTGCGAATCCCTCCCTGACGAGTGCTTCAGCCGAGATTACGGTCAGTCGCCCAAGACTGGACGAATGCCGCTCGGCGGGCGGTCGATCCTTCAACCTCCCGGGCGCACACGGGCGGCCGCAGACAACACTGTCTTTAGGAACTTCGGCAGGTTCGACGCTCATTCCAGAGTGACCGACGCCCGCAGCCCCCTGCACCTCCAGACCGTTTAGGTTTTCCTCATCCGCACGGCCGGACAGGAGACGCAGGGAAGATCGAGTGAATACGAAAGATACAACTCTTGGGAGGCCTGGGGGGGTGGCTAGTAGGGGGTGTTCAGGTTCGTTCCGAAATTGCTGGCAGGGGAGTTCGCGCCAGTCAGGCAAAAATTGCGGTCATGCCTCGTGGATGAGCTGAAAGCATGGTGGGAAAGGGTGATCAATCGGCTATTTGCCTTCGAACTGGACTTTGCCGCCTGACAGGCTGGCTTTAGAGTCCGGATTCAACGGCCACGGTACCGACGGACACCACAAGGAGAATCGGTGTGTCGATCGAGAGCTACGACATTGTGATGATCGGCTTACTCGCTACGGCGGGATTGCTGGGCTATTTCAAGGGCATCATCTGGCAGATCGCCTGGATCGCCGGAATCTGTCTCAGCTCGTATGTAGCTCTGCGATTCAGTGGGCAGTTGGCTCCTCTGACGGGCCAGCAGGCTCCCTGGGATCGGCTGCTGGCCATGCTTTGCCTGTATGTTGCTACGTCTTTGGCTGTCTGGATTGGTTTTCGGGTTGTCTCATCGGCGATAGACGCAGTGCACCTGGGGGCTTTCGATCATCAACTTGGCCTCATCTTCGGGCTGGCCAAGGGGGTGCTGATCTGTGTGGTAATCACCTTTTTCACCGTCACCATGGTGCCGGGCTATCGCAGTCAGATCACCAGCAGCCACAGTGGCCAGATTGTCGCCAGGCTGATTGGTGAAGCCGACCGATATCTGCCGCCCGATGTCCATGAGACCATCAATCCGTTCTTGCAGCAGTTCCAGGAGCAATTCGACGCCGGTAACGGTTCCGGGGCGGCTGCGGCAATGGCTCGAGCCAACCACGCTGAAGGCGAGCCAATGGCCACCTCCTGGCAGGCGGTCCTGGACGGGGTTACATCTGCTGCCGCCTGGGCTGGGGTGAAGGTCGATCCAGAAACCGCGAAGTCCGCCAAGCAGGTTTCGGCCGCTGCAGACTGGATGTCGTCCCCAAGCGGGATGGTGGGCACCACGGTGGCAGGATCTGGCGATCGCTATGCGGAGCGCCAGTCGGCCTTTAGTCGACAGGCAACCCCGGCCGCATTCCAGGCCGTGCCAAGCAGTCCGGTGCCGATCCCGCCAGGTGCAATGTCGGCTCCACAACGATTTCCGATCGGCGCCCAGACGCCGCTACCAGTTCAACGCTGACCCATTACCGAGAGCGACAGTTCCACAGCCTGCCACGCCCGGGCAGGGCGGTGAGGGGCGAGGCTACCTGAAGCATTCAGGCACGATTAGCCGCAGAAAAAGGGTGTCCAAAACGGACATAACGGACATTATCGGACGTTGTAGAAGGGGTCAAAAACGGGGGAGTGGCTCGCCACAAACGACCGTTTGGTCAGTGTTTCGCTCCCCTGCTCCCGCGATCAGCCGGCGTCTTCGAGGAACACACCCATCTTGCGGAACTTTTCATAGCGGGCTGTGACCAGGTCTGGGATTGGCTGAGCCACCAGTTCTTTGAGGGTCCGCTCCAGGAACGTCTTCAGACGGGCCGCCATCAGCCGTGGGTCCCGGTGCGCGCCACCAAGCGGTTCGTCGATCACCTTGTCGATGACACCAAACTCAAGCAAATCCCACGACCGCATCCTCAAAGCCCGGGCAGCATCGGCCTTGAAGGTCGCGCTCTTCCAAAGAATGCCAGCACAGCCCTCCGGGCTGATGACGCTGTAGTAGGCATGTTCGAGGACGGCAACCCGGTCGCCAACACCGATGCCAAGCGCGCCGCCCGACCCCCCTTCGCCGATCACGACACAGATAATCGGCACCTCCAGGGTTGCCATCATAAACATGCTCTCGGCAATCACTTGGGCCTGGCCCCGTTCCTCGGCGCCGATCCCGGGATAGGCCCCCGGTGTATCGATCAGGCAGACCACCGGCAGGCCGTACTTCGCTGCCAATCGCATCTTGCCCATCGCCTTGCGGTAGCCCTCTGGATGGGCGCAGCCGAAGTGGCAGGCCTGCCGCTCTGTAAGGGTCTTGCCTTTTTGGTGGCCGACCACCAGCACTTTGTGGCGATCGAGCTTGGCAAATCCAGTCAGCATCGCTGGGTCGTCACCGAAGGCCTTGTCGCCGTGAAGCTCAACAAACTCATCAAAGACCAAGCCCAGATAGTCGCTGGTCTTGGGCCGGTCCGGGTGGCGGGCGACTTCGACGGTCTGCCAGGGATCGAGGCTGCCAAAAATCTGCTTCTGCAGGTCGGCGACTTCACGGCGAAGCTTTTGCAGGTCGTCCTGTGACTGTTCGCCCAGAGGGGCCGTCTCAATTTCGGCGATCCGGTCTTCCAGTTCGTAGATCGGTTTTTCCAGGGGTAGACGATGGAGGCCGCGGGCCATGCCGATTTCCTTCAGTGAACACGGTTGAAAAAAGAATTGTCGCCGGTTGGACAAACAGGCGTCAATCGGCATTCAGCCGG
>CAZKSP010000110.1:3689-7990 GCA_964555385.1 uncultured Chitinophagaceae bacterium | reverse complement strand
GGCAGTGCCGAACGTCACCTATGGTCAATTGGGTGTCGAAAGCTTCGTTGCAATCGCTGATGAACATCTGCGACAGGACTTGGGCGGCATTCTTTCCTGGGAGCAACAAATAGGGCCACGTGAATCAGACACGATCTACATTCGTTCCCATGAGGCGGGTGTACAGGATCGAGTTGAGGGCTTTGATCCTCTGACAATGAAAATCAGCCTGCTCTATTTCGGTACACGAGACAGGCTTTTTGTCGAGGACACCGCTGAAGGGCTAAGTATTTCAGTGGGGAGTACCGGGCAGAGCACACTGCTCGTGGGTGTGTCGAAAGCATCGCTGGTTGGCAATAACATTGAATTTCACCATGACCAAGTTGTGGAATCACGGCTATTTGTTCCGTTTGGGCTTGCTGCTGAAGATGTTGCGATCGTGAGCAGATCTGGGCTCGTTACGCCCGCAGCTCCTGCCGGCGAATCGACAGATGGCCATCAGAAGAGAGCAGGAAACGATTCACTGCGGCCAAAGTTTTTCAGCGAAGTTGCGTCAACGACAGAGGTGAGCGTGCTCGTTGACACGGAAGGATTCGCCTATTTGCGTGAGGCCCTGCGAGATCCGATTCCAATTACGCGTGCCGATAGCTACTGGCGGGGGAGCGTGCCGGTCAGTCGGATTGGGGCAAGGATCATAGCTGCTGCCCGCGATGCGCAAGGGCGGTTGCGGGTTCTCGATCAGAGCGGTGCTGATGGGTACGCGTGGATTCTTGATGATAACGGTCATTACATTGGCGAGGATGGTCCAAGCGATACGTCACTGCAGGCAAAGGAATCACTCTTTCAGATAGACATTGATGGTGATGGGGCCATTGAGACCATTGCCGGGGTCAATTCGGGCAATGCGGGTGACCAGCTATGGGGAGAGGCTTTTTTCGCACCCTATGTAGACATGGGGTTTTGGGAAGCCCCGAACCTCACTGAAATAGCAAAATCCCGTGGCACGTCGCTGCTGACCCTCGCCTTTCTCCTTTCTACTGCAGAGGGGAAGACGGCATGGGCTGGTTCGGACTCGCTTACGCTTGATTCGGAGTCAGCGCGGGCGGTCGCGATCAATGATTCGATCGCCAAATTTCAGGAAGCTGGCGGTGACGTGATGGTGTCGTTTGGCGGTGCCGCAGGGAATAGTCTGGCTCATGTTCACGCCGCCCAAGGCAAGACGGCTCTCGAGCTTGCTCAGGCGTATGCTGAGGTTGTTGACACGTACTCACTCAACAGGATTGATTTTGATATTGAGGGAACTGCAATTACCGATCCAGTTTCCATCTCCTTGCGAAGTGAAGCATTGGCGTTGTTCCAGCAGATGAGGCCCGCCGTCGAAGTCTGGTATACCCTGCCCGCGGTGCCCACTGGGCTTACCTATAACGGGCAAGTGGTGATTCGTTCGGCAATGCAGGAAGGCGTTGTGCTTGATGGCGTGAACATCATGGCAATGAACTTCGGTGAGTGGGCTGCTCCAACAACTGGGCCCAATGCACAGACGATGGGCTTCTACGCAATTGGTTCCGCAAGAGGCGCCCACGACGAACTTGTCTCACTGTACGCGGAGTTTGGTCATGAGTTTGGATGGAGCCAGCTCGGTGTCACGCCCATGATTGGGGTGAACGACATTACGACCCAAGTTTTTGGTGTCGAGGATGCATTAATGCTCGAAGAATTTGCTCGGGTGCATGGGCTTGGAATGCTGTCCATGTGGTCGATTGCTCGCGATAATCCTGGAGGCATCGGCCAGGCGACGGCCACTGCGTCTGGGCTTGATCTGCCGGCAGGATCTTTCTCCGCTGTTTTTTCAGACTATGGCACGCAGAATATGGAATTTCTGTACGAAGAAGTATTCACCGCGAATGGAATCACGCTGCTGACTAATTACCTTGGATTCGCTTTCATCAGTGAGCGAGGCGGCCAGCCAATTGCGATTACTCGATCAGATAGCTACTGGCAGGGGAATGTGCCGCTGAGTCGCGGTGGAGCAACAATTATTGCTGCCGCTCGTGATCATCTTGGGCGTTTGCGAGTTCTCGATGGGAGTGGCGGTGATGTATATGCTTGGATTTTGGATGACGATGGTCGCTATATCGGTGAGGAAGGACCAGGCGACACTGCCTTGATAGCGAAAGAGACACTCTTCCAAATTGACCTCGACGGTGACGGGTTCATTGGAGAAAGCTAGGGTGCACGACGGCCCTGTTGAACGTTGCTGTTGGTTTCGCATGGCTCGCAAGCCAACTGGTGCACGGTTGGCCGCAGTATCACCTGCGGAGATCTTCACTTCGAATGCCGTGTCGTTTATGGGGTGGTAGGGCAGTGACCTGCTACCCCTGTAACTCAACACTTGCGAAAGTGGTAGCGAGCAACCTATTCTCGACATCCGGTCGAAGATAGTTGCCTGAGTTCCTCCACAACACGGACCGCTCATACCCAATGAAATCACTTTCTTGCCTTCTGGTCGGCATTCTTGCCCTCAGTAGTTTCTCCGCACAACCTGTACAGGGAGAGCAACGGCCGAACATTATCTTCATTTTGACAGACGATCAGGGCTATGGTGATCTGGGCCGGCACGGGCATCCGCTCTTGAAAACACCCCATATTGACCGGCTTCACGATGAGAGCGTCCGGCTCGACAACTTTTACGTCAGTCCATCCTGTTCACCCACCAGGGCAGCGCTGCTCACCGGCATGCATGAGTTCCGTAACGGCGTAACCCATACCCGTGCACCTCGAGAGCATCTCTGGAAAGACGCAGTCTTGCTTCCAGAGCTTCTTCAAAAAGCTGGCTACAAAACAGGAATGATCGGAAAATGGCACCTCGGTTGGGATGGCGGCTACCATCCCCGCCAGCGTGGTTTTGACTGGACTGTGCAAGGGGCAACGCACTTTGATCCGACTCTCGTCATTTACGATGGCGATAAGAAGCCGGAGCGGATGCCGACCAAGGGCTTTCGTGAAGATCGCTACTTCGATCAGGCGATGTCTTTTATCAAAGCTGCCGGCGACCAGCCGTACTTCCTTTACTTGGCGACGTATTCCCCTCATGCTCCACTGAAAGCGCCTGAAGAATATATCTCACCGTATCGTGGCAAGGTAACTGACGACGAAGCTGCATACCTTGGCATGATTGCCAATATAGATGACAACGTCGGCCGACTGCTCGCCTTTCTCGAAGAAAACAAACTCGAGCAAAAAACAGTCGTTATCTTTGTCAACGACAATGGGGTGACCGCAGGCCTTGATGTCTACAATGCCGGCATGCGAGGCAGTAAGTGCAGCATCTGGGAGGGGGGCAGTCGGGCAATGTCATTCTGGCGCTGGCCAGGCAGATGGAAGCCGAAGCAGGTCGATGCGCTCACCGCGCACCTGGATGTCCTGCCAACGCTATGTGAGATCGCCGGTGCGAAGATTCCACCCAAGCTTCAGCAGCGGTTGGAGGGCTTTAGCATGGTGCCGCTTCTGGAAGCAGAGGGGGCCATTAATTGGCATGAAAACCGCTATCTCTTCCAGCACGTTGCCCGCTGGCCCAGTGGCCTGGCGGCCCAACATAGGTATGCAATGGCGGGAGTTCGCCAGGGTGATTATCTGCTCATGAGAAGCCGCCCTTGCGATGATCCCGCCTGCACCACGGCGGTGCTTGGTATGCAGTGTCAGACGCTTCGAGGTGTTGAGCGGGGAAATACGTCAGCCAACTACACCAGGCACAATGCCCAGTTTCATTGGGCGGTGACGCCACCTGAGAAGTGGGTGTTGATAGACACCAGGGTAGACCCCGGCTGCCGCACGGACCTGGCATCGCTCAACCCGCAGCGAGTCAAAGCGATGGCGGCTGCCTACGACCACTGGTGGGATGAGGTTTTCCCGGTGATGGTCGCCCGTGGCGGTGAGTCGCCACTGAACGAGATTGCAGAAGGGCACGACGCACCTGCACAAACCCGTCCTCGTAGCCGCTAGTGGTCTGCTGGCCCTTGATACTGACCGAGTCGCCGACAAGGGAAGCACATGCCTCCTAGGCCAGTACGCTTACCCGTAGCCCGGAAGAACTCTGTTCACCGTGGTATGTGTGGCTTTCGCCTCGGGCCCAGCCGCACACGCGTCCTGTGAAAAGGCGGCTGGTCCTGAACCAACATATTTCTGGGTGCAAGAAATCTGCCCGCTTACTGGCGCGGCGGAGGTGCGGTCAGCGAGGAGAGCGTGTCGTAAGCAATTTGTAAACGTCTTCTTATCCTGTTTCTCTCATCCGCAACCTTCGGAACCAAGGCTGCAGCAAGATG
>CAZKSP010000110.1:0-3589 GCA_964555385.1 uncultured Chitinophagaceae bacterium | reverse complement strand
TTCTTATCCTGTTTCTCTCATCCGCAACCTTCGGAACCAAGGCTGCAGCAAGATGGTGGAGACAACCATCGTTGCGCCGAGATAGAAGCTAAGGCTCAGTTCTTTGTATTCTTGGAAGAACACGGCAGCCAGAAGAATTGCGTAGATTGGTTCCAGATTTAGCAAAAGCTGCGTGGTGAAGGCACTCACGTAGCGGAGTGCGTTCAGCCAGAGGATGAATGGCAGGAGCGTGCATGCTGCAGCGAGCACGAGAAGCAACGCAACATCGCGAGCATCAGGGATGGGTATTCCTCGGAAAACAGTTGGAATAGATAGCAGTACTGCTCCCGCCGCCATTTCCACTGCGGTTACCGCATAGGCGTCGCCCGATGAGGCATGCCGCTTGTTGAGAATCGCGAACACTGCGCTGAGCAGTGCCGCGAGGACTCCGGTCGCAATGCCGGGACGCATTCCAATTGGCACGCCTCCTGCAATGAGGATGATGCCAGGCAAAACTAAAATCCCTGAAAGCAAGTCGTATCGGTTGGGTGATTCCCGAGAAGCAATAGGCTCAAGAATTGCCGCGAAGAGGGAGCCCAGACCAAGGCAGGCTACCGCGAGAGAAGCATTGGCAAGCTTGATTGAACCGTAAAAAGCAAGCCAGTGCGTGGCAACCACACAGCCAATGCCGGCATAAACCCCCATTGTTCGTGCTTGCATTCCACGCAGGCCCGTCCACGTACGGGGAATGGCCGCGAGCATCACGGTGACGAAGATCATTCGCCACGCTACAAGAGCGTCAGCCGGAAGGGAAATAAGCCTCCCAAGAATTGCGGTGAAGCCCCACAGCAAAACACAGCCGTGTAGTTGAAGAAGACTGCGACGTTCCTTTGTTGTCACGAGCATCACAAGAAGAGACTAGTTGCTGAGTTTCTCGGTGAGGATCGTAAGGCTGAACGGGATGAGGACGCAACTAGCCAACCCCCCCGAAACGCTCGGTTTTGGGGTATTGCTGAGTTTTGGCCACGAGATAGCTAGCAGCGGCGTTGCCGGCCCCTGAGGAGAGCGGCTGTCGTGGATCCCCGGCGGGTGTTCGGTGTCTCCGAGCGGAGGGCATGCACGGGGATCGGTCAGCCGTCTAGCCGGCAGTGCTGCAAAGCCAAATGCTTCGCAGCAGTCTTTGCCAACCGCTTACCGGCCAGTCCCAACTCCGCCCTCACGGGAGGCCGGGGCACGCGTGCGGTCTGCTTCCACATCACGAAACCAAACGGTGTAGTGACGGCTGAGCCGCTCGACGAGCTCGGGGTACTCATGGCTCAGATCTACGTGCTCACCGGGATCGTCGCTTAGCTTGTAGAGACGGTATGCCAGGTCTGAAGGTGCCTTTGGCTCCCCGCTGGTTACAAAAGGTTTCACCAGTTTCCAATCACCCTCGCGAACAGCAGCGTTATGCGTTGAGTCCGGCTCCACCCGATTCCACTGCCAATAGCGACGAACTGGTTGAGCGGAGTGAGGGAATCTATGTGACAGCATTCCTGCAAAGCTGACCCCGTCGAGCGGCAACCCGACGGGCCCACGCTGCAGCTCGCAGATTTCGATGAGTGAGGGCACAAGATCGATAAAGTGAACAGGCTCTGCACGCGTTCCTGGCTGCACGGTTCCGGGCCAACACACGAACAAGGGCACACGAATGCCACCCTCATTCACCGTGTACTTCGTGCCTCGATAAGGCAGGTTCCAGCGAGGGCCCACCAGGGGATCGGGGCCATTGTCGCTGGCGAAGATCACCAGGGTGTTTTCTCTGAGGCCGAGGGCGTCGAGCTCGTCAAGGAACGCACCGATGCCGGTATCCATGACTTCGATCATCGCGTAAACCTTCGCGATTTTTTCATCGAGGCCACGCGCCCTGTAGGTGTCCACAAGGTCAGCAGCTGCGCTCAGCGGACGGTGGGGCGCGTAGTGAGCAAGATGCAAAAAGAACGGACGCTGGTGATGACGCCTGACAAAGTCGATGGCGTGCTCCGTGAGCACGTCAGTCAGGTAGCCCTCGTCGTGGTAGTGCCGCACCGTGCCATTTCGGTCGAGCTGGTAGCGATAATAGGTTTTCACCTCGGTCGCGTCGTGGAAGACGACTGCTTCGTCAAACCCCCGCCGTCTCGGTTCGTAGTCTTTGCCAGGTCCGGAGTGCCACTTCCCCACAATTCCGGTGGCATAGCCATTTGCCTGAAAGCGCTCGGCAACCAACGTCTCGTCGAGACGAATGCGGGTGAGTTGGGGATGCTTTTCCTGGTTGAGCGTGACTGAACCAGTCCGGTGCGGATAGCGTCCGGTAAGGAATGCTGCTCGTGACGGGGCGCACACAGGAGCTCCCGCGTACGCATTGGTAAAAATGAGGCTTTCGCTGGCGAGCGCATCAAGCCGGGGAGTCTTCGAAATTCCCCCGTTGATACTTGAGAGATCCCCAATCGCCATGTCGTCTGCGAGAATCAGGACCACATTTGGCGGCTTCGCAGCTGTGACAGTTGCCAACAGCAGGCTGCCAAGCATCGTGCAACACATGAGGGTCAACTTCCCGAACAGATGAATTGCGTCTGCGTGACGCAGGAGACGCTCTCGCTCTGCTTGCAGATATTCATTCATAGCGTGGCGCCAGGAACTTCGGCGATGAGGGCCACTGGCATCAGGATTGCGGCAGGAATCTGCACGTGACGATGCTCCGCCCCTGCCCTTTGCGGAAACCTCCATGTTGTCTGATTGAGTCATTCGGAGAATCCAAAAAGCAGGTCAGCCGATCAGCCCGTTGATCAGCGTGCCGCCGAACTGGCTCAGTTGTTTGAAGCGGCCGGCATGATAGTAGGTCAGCCTGTTGTCATCGAGTCCGAGAAGATGCAGCAGCGTTACGTGGAGGTCACGAATGTGGTGGACCTCATCAACGGCCTCCGCACCAAGTTCGTCGGTCGCTCCGATGGTCTCGCCAGCCCGGCAACCGCCGCCAGCAAGCCAGATGGTCATTGCCTTGGGGTTGTGGTCCCGACCATAGGCCGTGCCCTGACGGACACCATTATCCGGTGTGCGTCCAAATTCTCCACACCACACGACGAGCGTTGACTCCAGCAGTCCGCGTTGCTTGAGGTCACCGATGAGGGCTGCAATTGGACGGTCCACCGCCTGAATCCGATTGCCGTGGGCGCGAGCGATTGAGTCGTGGCTGTCCCAGGTTCCATTGTAAAGCTGCACGAAACGGACGCCTTGTTCGACGAGCTTGCGTGCCAGCAGGCATTTGCGACCAAAGCTATCAGTCGGCTCACGGCCGACTCCGTATTCCGCTAACGTACGGCTGTCCTCATTGGAAAGATCAAGTGCTGCCGGCACCTCAGTCTGCATCCGGAAGGCCAACTCGTAGGCCTCCATTCGGGCCCTCAGCGACTCCTCTTGGGGGTGATTTTTTGCATGCCGTTGATTGAGGGATGCCAGCAGGTCGAGGTTTCTGCGTTGGTGTTCACTGGTAACACCTGTCGGTGGTGTCAGATCAAGAATTGGTGGTCCGGTTGGTCGTAGCGGTGTTCCCTGATACCGAGCCGGCAGAAATCCATTCGACCAGTTCGCAGCA
>CAZKSP010000109.1:0-7996 GCA_964555385.1 uncultured Chitinophagaceae bacterium | reverse complement strand
AAACCGATGCGGCAATCTCACCGGCGAACTATGGTGGACCGTTGCTCGACATTCGCGGTCGCGTCATCGGCATCATCGCCCCACTGCCAGCCGATACGGCGGGCATGAATCTGGGCACCGAACTATATGACTCGGGCATTGGCTTCGCCGTGCCCATGAGCGATCTCCTGCCACTGCTGCCCCGGCTGCAAGAGGGGGAGCAACTATCGGCCGGCCTGCTCGGTATCGGCTATGACGCGACCGATGCCATCAATGGCAGTCCCGAGATCAAGACGGTAAGAGCTGAGTCGCCCGCTGCTGCGGCGGGTCTGCAGAGTGGCGACAGGATCATCGCAATCGATGGCCGATCGGTCGGGCGAATTGCCGATGTCCGGCATGCCCTCACACCCCGGCTGGCCGGCGATACGATCAAGCTGGTTGTCAGTCGGGGCAAGGCTGATGCCACCGAGGTGACTGTCACCGCCACCCTCGTCGACCGGCTCCCCCCTTGGAGGCGAACAATGCTCGGCCTGGTGCCGGTCCGCCGCGAGGTTCGTAGCCGTGACCAAGCCGTCACACCGCAGCCGGCAGTGGTCGGCTGGGTCTGGCCGGAAAGTCCGGCGGCCAAGGCCGGCCTGAAATCGGGTGACACCATCACAGCAGCGACAGTAGTGACGGGCGATGGCAAGCCAGAACCCCGTCCGGTGGCCTCCGCGGCTGATCTGGCCGGTCTGCTTGGCGGGCTGGCTGCCGACAGTGAGGTACTGTTGACGATCGATCGCGATGATGCCGAACGCCAGCTTCAAGTCGCCACGGTGGCCCTGCCGGCGGAACCACCAGCCGATGTTCCAGCTATCACGTCTGTGGATGAGCAGCCACCCGCGACGGTATTGAAGCTTGAGGCACCAGAACTGGCCGAGCCGGGTTGGGCGATTGTCCCAGCGGACGACGACGGCCCACCGCTGGGCGTGCTGGTGAGCTTCGACGAACCAGAGGGACCGCTGGCTGCTGAGGCTATCACCGGCCGGGTGGCAGCATGGCGGGATGCCGTCATCCGCTACCGGGTGGCGGTCGTCTTAATCGGCTCATCCGACCCGGCACGCTGGAGCCGGGCCGACCTCGACGGGGTAGGACGTAGCCTCGAGGTACTGCGGAGCCGGAGACAACTCGACCCGACCCGCATCGGCTTTGTCGGCCGCGGGGCAGGGGGGACCTTCGGCTGGCTGGCGGCCGACCGGTTCGGCCCCGTGGTCCGCGGCGTGGCCCTGATTGACGCGGCGCTGCCACTGCGGGCAACCATCGAGGATGCCGCCCCCGACCGGTTCCGCTGGGTACTGTTCGGCTCGTCGTCGTCCACAGAACCTGATCCAGCCGTAGTCGGCCGTCAGGCTGCTGACCGCGAGCGGCTAAGCAAGGCCGGCATCACCGCAGGCGATCTCCCAGCCCTCGACAGCGACGCCGCCCGCGCCGCCGCCCTCTGCCGCTGGGTGGAAGCCCTCGGGGTGCTCTAACTCAGGCAGCTACGCAGGAGGCTGCATCGCTGACTTGGAAACCTTGTTCCAGTACCGAGAGAAGCGGCCCAGGTCAGTTACGCGGGAGGCATCGCAGAACTCCGGCCAGTCGACCGGCACCACCGGCAGGCTGCCGATCAGTCTGCTGGCAGTACTGCGAATGAGCGGGCAAGGCGTGCTGGCGACGCAGACATGGGTCGCCCCGACGGCAGCGGCCCGGGCGGCCAGCACGGCGGCAGGGTCGCCGTGCCAGATCTCAATGCCAGGGACTTCGGCCAGACACTCAATTATGAAGACCAGCCGTTTGAGTGACGGCCGCTCCTGCTCAAGCCAGGCTGGATCGAACACGAACACAGTTGGAGCTGCCGGGTGCCGATGCAGGGCAGGGGACTCCGCCCCAAGCGAGTCGAGCGTCAGCCAGACCAGCGGCCGGCCAGGCGGCGGATCGGCGTGCCAGGGTGCCGTCGGCTGAATCCGGAGCCGCTCGGGCCGCTGCCCCGCTTCGGCAAAGAGCTGATGAGTGAGTTCGTCATAACTGCCCTCGACATCGCAGCGACCAGCGACCGGGCAGTCGCGGCAATGAAGGCTGTCCGTGTACCGCTCAAGGTTTTCCCGGTTAAAAATGTAAGGCTTGCTTGAGAACGTTCCTGCCACCCACTGCCATGAAAAATTGTTGCTCGCGGGATCGGCGTCGAGCAGGTGCTCGAGGAACCACGCCGCCCCAACCTGCCAGGCGATCCGGCGGGTATGGACCAGCCACGAGGCCAGCCACATGCGTTCATGGTTGTGCAGCCAGCCCGTCTGGGTCAGCTTGCGGCTAAAGGCATCGATGCAGGCCATGCCCGTTGCCCCGGTCGCCACGTCATCGGGCAGTCGGTCGCAAACAGTCCCGCGCGGCACGGCGGCAGGGGGCTCAAGATCTTCCCAGATGGCTTCGGGCCGAGCCGCATAGACCCGCTGCCAATAATCCCGCCAGCCGAGTTCACTTACCAGTTTGTCTGCCTGTGACCGGTCCTGAACTCGAGCGAGGGCGGCATCCCGAACCTCGGCGAGCGACAGCACTCCATGCCGCAGCCAGGGTGAGAGCCGTGTCACCACACCACCGACATGGTTGCGGGAGCGTCCGTAGGCGATCGGGTCGATGGCCCGGAGCCGCTCAACTGCCGCCTGCCGCCCTCCCCGAAACGGGCTTTCCAGGATTGCCTGCCAGGTTGCCGCAAAAGTGCCGGCTGGAGAAGCGACGTCTTGGTGAACGAACTGTTCCGCCAGTCGCCTGCCACGGGTCTCAGGATCATCAAGAAGCCATCCCGTCAGGTTCTCCATCTCAGCCGCCTTCCATGAAACGCTGCTGCCTGGAAAGGCAGCGCTGCCTAAAGGATATGCGCGGTCATTCATGACCAGCAGCCCCAGTGCGGCCAACTGATCGAAAATTCCTCGAGCAGATCAATCATTTTGATGGTCCGCAGGCAATTCCTGACGGCGGTAATCACTTGGCATAGGAATTGCTTCGCCTCGGGTTCAGGAGGGCGTGTGCTCTCCGTCGGGAGTTGGCGGACCTGACTCAACGCAGTTCAGCAATGACACACCGAGGCCAACAACCCACACCACTGCAAGTGATGAATTCATGGTGAACCGGGTTGTCCCCATGGCTGCCGTACACGCAGACCTTCAACTATCCGTAGGCCAGGCGGTCTTGCATGCCTGGTTTGATGTTGGCCCCATCTTCCCGATTCAGGCGGCTGGGGGCTGACCCTTCGTCCTTTATGGATGCCCCAATGGCTTGGGTGGGCAATCCGCCTAGCTCGCCCAGGCCGGGGCATCCAAGGCCGGTCATCAGCAACCGTAAACTTCCCACGCGAGCAGTCCCAACCCGGCCAGCAGGCTATCATCAAGAAGTTTAAACTTTCGAAAAGGCGGGAACCGTGAAACTCATCCTGGCAATCATTCAGCCCGACAAACTCGAACGGGTGAAGCAGGCGCTCTCCGAAGTCGAGGTATTCCGACTTACGATTCTCGATGTTCAGGGCTTCGGCCGGCAGCTCGGTCATGCCGAGACCTACCGCGGCCATGAAATTGCGGTCAATCTGCTCCGCAAAGTGCAGCTTCAGATTGCTGTTAATGAGGAGTTCGTTGAGCCGACGATCAACGCCATCCTGACCGCCGGGCGTTCGGGTGAGCAGGGAGAGATCGGTGACGGCAAAATCTTCATCCTCCCAATGGATGAGTGCGTGCGAATCCGCACCGGTGAACGCGGCCACGCCGCGATTTAACAATCACGATCACGCGTTTCAGCCATCGCGTCGCCACCCGCGTGCCACCCGCCGGAAGCCAGGAGCGAAAGTGACTGGACACGCTACCCGGGCGAGTCAGCGTCAACCGCTCTGGATCCCTGCGGCCGATCAATCAAGTGTCAGGGCCGCTGCGGGTGGAGCCGCGGCTGTGAGCCGACCGCGACACGGTTGACCGCCGCCAGGAATGCCCGGGCTGCCGCCTCAAGCGAGTCGGTCGACACGCCGCGGCCGCGGTGCAACTGCCCACGGTAGCGTTCGGCCGTCGCCTCCAACTCCACCGTCACCTCCGCCTGGGCGTCCTTGCCCACGGTCACGGCCTGAACCCGAAAGTCGCGGCAAACCGTGGTGATGCCAGTAATTTTTTCGATCGCCAGAAAAATGCCGTCGATTGGTCCATCGCCGGCAGTGATCGACACCGACTCGGTCTGGCCTTCCCGTTGCACCCGCAACGTCACCGTCGGCGACACGCCGCTCTCCGAACTGACGGTGTAGCTCTCAAACACGAACACCTCTGGCAGACTGGCAAACTGCTGCTCGCAGAGGGCGGCGATGTCGCCGTCATAAATCTCTTTCTTCCGATCAGCCAGCAGTTTGAACTGCTCGAATACCGTCTGCAGTTGTTCACCCGACAACTGATAGCCAAGTGCCGCCGCTCGGTCGGCAAGAGCCGCCCGGCCGCTATGCTTGCCCAGGACGAGGTCCGTTCGCTCAAGACCCACATCCTCTGGCCGCATGATCTCATAGGTGCTGCGGTCCTTGAGCATGCCATCCTGATGAATGCCCGCTTCGTGAGCGAAAGCATTGCGGCCAACGATCGCCTTGTTTCGTGGCACCTGAATGCCAGTGATGTTTGCCACCAGTCGGCTGGTTGGCACCAACCGCTGGGTCACGACCCCCGTCTGTCGGCTGTAGAAGTCTGACCTGGTTCGCAGGGCCATCACCACCTCTTCCAGCGAGCAGTTGCCCGCTCGCTCACCAATACCATTGATGGTGCACTCAATCTGGCCTGCCCCAGCCTCGACCGCAGCCAGGCTATTGGCCACCGCCAGGCCCAAGTCATCGTGGCAGTGAACACTCAGCACCGCCTGGTCGATATTCGGCACCCGGTTTCGCAATGCCGCGATCACGTCATACATCTGCCGCGGCGTGGCATAGCCAACCGTGTCAGGAATGTTGATGGTCGTTGCACCGGCTGTGATGGCCGCTTCAACAACCTGGCAGAGAAAGTCGATCTCGGTGCGGGCAGCATCTTCGGGTGAGAACTCGATGTCGTCACAGCAGTTGCGGGCCCGCGTCACCCCGGCCACCGCCCGGCGAACAACCTCGTCCTGATCCATCCGCAGCTTGAACTCACGGTGGATTGCACTGGTGGCCAGAAAGACATGAATGCGAGGCCTCGCCGCATGGGCAAGCGCCTCCCAGGCCCGGTCGATGTCGCGGTCGTTACAGCGAGCCAGGCCGCAGATGATCGGCTCGCGGACAGCTTTGGCGATCTCACGCACCGACTCAAAGTCGCCCGGCGAGGCGATCGGGAAGCCAGCCTCGATTATGTCGACGTTGAGCTGGGCCAGGGCATGGGCCACCTCGATCTTCTCGGTGAGGTTCATGCTCGCGCCGGGCGACTGCTCGCCGTCGCGGAGGGTCGTGTCAAAAATACGAACAGTTGAACTGGCGGACATGATGGCTCCGAAAACAGTAGCGGCGGTAAAACGCCGACCCTTTCCCACCCGAAAAAGCGTGGAAGAGCCTTGTACTCTACCCGACGACGCTGCTCGGGAGAAAGCGGTCGGCACCGGTTAACCGCCGCCAACGACCGGCCCCCCGGGCTGACTGGCAGCCTGTCATGGTTTCGGACCGCTGGTATGCTCGGGGATGGAACTGATTCACTTGATGCGATTGCGGGAAGAGACCAGATGACCCTGGGCGAGTTTCAGCGGCTAATCCGCACGATGTATCACGAAAAGGATGCCTCCCGCGGTGTCGAGGGAACCTTCATGTGGCTGACTGAGGAGATCGGCGAACTGGCCACTGCTCTCCGAAGCGGAACCCACGAGGAACAGGCCCTTGAGTTCGCCGATGTCCTCGCCTGGCTCGCGACGATTGCCAACGTGGTCGATGTGGACCTCGACGCTGCGGTGGCCGCGAAGTACGGCGGTGGCTGCCCCGGCTGCGGCAAGACCGCCTGCATCTGCCCCGATGCGGAGAAGCCATGACGGGCCGCTTCCTGACTGGCCGTGAAAAAAGCCGTCCATGGCCCTGGCCCGCGAACGCGGAGGAACGGCGGCCCACTGTGGCAACCCCCGAAAATGCCGAGGGCTTTCGGGGTTACCAATGGTCGCATCTTGCGGCGACAGGCTTTCTCCAGATTCTGCTAGTCGCTCTGTTGCTGCTGGGCTGCCTGCCATCTGTTGTTGAGGCGGTCACCACTCCCTCAGGCATCGAGGTGGAGGTGGGCGTGGGGGGAACGCCCCGGGCCGGCTTCGTGACCCCGGTTAGCCTGCGGTTATCGGCCGGCAGCCAGTTACTGGGTGATGGCCAGGTCGCCGTCGCCGCTGAGGATCCCGATGGCCAGTGGGTGCAGTCACCACCGGTTCGGCTCAGCGCTGTTGCCGACGGTGGCAAGGCCGCCCGACTGCTAGTCAAGCTGGGCCGCCGCGGCGGAGATCTCCGGATCGTAACGCTGGCAGCAACCGCTGCTCCTCCCGACGACCCCGCCAACCAGCAGCCGGCTGTGGTCGAAAAGATCTCGCTCGATAGTGTGTTTGAATCGACCCAGGAACTGCTGCTGGTGCTCGGCTCCCTCACCAACGCTGACCGCGCCACGCGGCTGGCCGCTCAGGAAGACGGCTCGCGGGCCCGAGTGGTGATCCTCGAGCCAAACTCCCCGACCACCAGCGGAGCACTTCCTGCCAGCTGCGGTCCCGCCGGCCTCACCTACGACGCCATCGATCGGGTAATCGTCTGCGGGCAGGCTGTTGCAGCTGGCGGGTTTGAGCAGCAGCTGACCGATCTCGATGAGTGGGTGCAACTCGGGGGTGAGTTGGTGTTAGTGGCCGGGATGTCACTGCCGGAAATGGTCGCTGCCTCACCGATCGCCGCGAGTTGGCTGCCCGGCCACTTTGACCGCCTCGTGCCCCTGCGGCGGGCAGCGGCCATCGAAACCTACGCCCGGGCCAGCCGGCCGCTTGACCGCGACGTCGTTGACGCCCTCCGGGTGCCGCTCTTCAAGGCTGAGCCGGCGCTGAATGGCGTGGTCGAGGTGGCCGCTGGCGGGTCGGCCAGCGACCCTGCATTGGTTGTCCGCCGGGCCCACGGCTTTGGCTGCATCACATGGGTGGGCCTCGACCTCGATAGCCGCCCCTTTCAAAACTGGCCCGGCACCGATTCGCTGCTGCTGGAACTTCTCAATCGCGGCCGCCCGTCGGGATCGTCGGGCAGGGCAGGGGAGGCCCGTCGTGGCGGCCTCGACCTGACCGGCCAGCTACGTCTTGCCATCGATCGCTACCCAGACGTCGCCGCCATTCCTTTCGAACTGATCGCCCTGATCGGGCTGCTCTATGTGGCCGCTCTCTATCCGTTTGACTGGTGGCTGGCCTCGCGGGATGCCCGCCGCAGCTGGGTTGCCTGGATCAGTCTGCCGCTGATTGTTGCCGGCTTCACGGTCGTGGGCTGGCAGACTGCCAAGCGGTACCGGGCGACGACGGCCAAAACACAGACAACCGCCGTCATTGATGTCGATCAAGCCGGAGGCTTTGCCCGCAGCCTGGGCTTTGCCGGTGTCTGGGCAGCTGAGAATGACCAGTTCACCATCACCGCTGCGGCGACGGGACCGGTACAGGCCAACCCGGCTGAGACCGCAATCAGCTGGTTCGCGGCCCCCGGTCGCAGCCTCGGCGGCCCCGATGCACTCACGCCCCATCCGTCGTTGGCAGCGGCCGACTACCGGTTTAGCCGCTCCGCCGCAACGCTTGAACAGGTGCCTCAGGCTGCTGCTTCCAGCCGACTGTTTGAAGCCCTCTGGTGTGGTCCGGCTACGGCCGAACCGATTCGTTCAACCCTCGATCGCACAGGCCAGGGCACCCTCAGCGGCGGACTTCAGAACCGCCTCGATGTCACGCTCGACGATTGCGTACTTGTGCATGGCGGCTGGCTGTACGATGTCGGTCGGCTCGGGCCTGGCGACCAGTTCGATCTAGAAAGTGGCCGAGGTCCACG
>CAZKSP010000108.1:0-8043 GCA_964555385.1 uncultured Chitinophagaceae bacterium | reverse complement strand
TCGAACTGATCTGCTGCTCGGTGCCAGAGGCCCGAGGACTGCTGACCGGCGGAGCACTCCGCTGCCTCGGCGTGATGGCCGACAGTCGGCATCCCCTCGCTCCCAATGTGCCGACCTTTCGCGAGGCCGGCTGCGACTGGGCACTCGGCGGCTGGCGTGGCCTGATGCTGCCGCTTGGCGTGCCGAAGGAGCGGGCCACCGTGATCCGGGAAGCTGTTCTCGAGACGGTAAAAAGTGATGCCTTTGCCCGGTTCATGGAGACGGCCGGCTTCAACCTCACGATTGGCAATCCAGACGCATTTGAGCAACTGCTAACAACATTCGACACAGCCTTCGGGGAGATCTTTGCCACGGCCGAGATCGACGCTGTCAGTGAGTCCCCGATTGGCCCTTATGGCTTCCCGTTCATCCTCGGTGGCATTGGAGCCGGCTTGCTGCTGTTGTTGGTTGGTCGCGGCCAACTTCAGCTTCAGACTGACGCGCCACGGCTCACCTACCGCGACCTTTTCCGGCTGCTGCTGGTACCGGTCGCTATCGTTTTCTTCATGCTTACCACTGAGACACTCGGCTTTGTTATCGCAGCGACCGCAATGCTGCTGGGGCTGTTGCTGGTTGTCCGGGTTCGCCCCCTGACGGCGACCGTCGTCACGCTGTTGTTGGTTCCGGCGGTCTATCAGTTTTTTGCAGTCCAACTGGGGGTGCCGCTGCCCTGGGGGATACTGGGGTGGTGACATGACCGATGCCCTCATCACCGCAGCAGCAGAGGTGTTCGGCCGCTCCGACATCTGGCTCATCGTGCTGGCTGCGGCCGTTTACGGTGTCTTTGTTGGGGCAGTACCAGGGCTGACCGCAACAATGGCCGTGGCCTTGTTTGTGCCGATGGCGGCCTGGCTCGACCCGGTGGCGGCCATGGCTGCCATCGTCACAATGGTGGCCTGTGCAATCTTCGCTGGGGACATCCCCACCACCCTGCTGCGGATTCCGGGCACACCAGCCTCCGCCGCCTACGCCGATGACGCCTACGCCTTTGCGCAGCGAGGGGAGGCCGACCGACCGCTCGGGGCGGCCCTGCTATGCAGCGTGGCCGGCGGTGTCTTCGGCGCGGTGATGCTGATGCTGCTCGGTAGCCAGCTCGCTCGGGTGGCAGCAGTCTTTTCGGTCGCCGAATCGTTTTGGCTCTATCTGCTGGGCCTCACCTCGGCCGTCCTCGTCTCCCGAGGCTCAACTACGAAGGCCTTGCTGGCCCTTGTCATTGGCCTACTGCTTTCGACAGTCGGCCTTAGTGCAGTGCATGTCGAGGCCCGGTTCGCCTTTGGTCGGCCGGAGCTCTACCAGGGCATCTCGTTTATCCCAGCAATGATCGGCCTATTCGGACTGTCGGAGGTCATCCGAAACCTCGCAAGTGGAACTGCATCAACTGACCAGCCCAAGCCACAGGCAGCCCTCCTGTCAGGGCGATTGTTGACGAGCCTGAAGAACACGCTGGCTGCTGGCATCGGCCAGCTCAGGCGGCGACCTCGCCAGACCCTGCGATCAGGTTCAATCGGCGTGGTGATCGGCATGCTGCCCGGTGCAGGGGCCGATATTGCAGCCTGGATTTCAATGGCAGTTTCCAAAAGGCTCGCCGGCAACCACAGAACCAATCAGCCGGCCAGCTCCAGCCTTGATCAAATCTCCGATGCCACAGCAGCCAACAACGCAGCCGTGGCCGGCAGCTGGATTCCGGCCCTGGTCTTTGGCATTCCGGGCGACTCAGTCACCGCCATCGTGATCGGGGTTCTGCTGATGAAGAACATCACGCCTGGTCCGCAGGTATTCGTCGATCAGCCTGAGATGGTCTTCAGCATCTATCTCGTTTTTCTGCTGGCCAATCTTATGCTGCTGCCAGTGGGGCTGCTCGCCGTGCAGCTTGGTGGGGTCCTGCTGCGGGTGCCTCGGGCAATCCTGCTGCCGGTGATCGTGCTCTTCTGTGTGACAGGTGCATACGCACTCAATGGCAGCCTGTTTGACGTCGGAGTCATGCTCGCCATGGGTATTGTCGGTTTTCTGCTCGAACGGCGGGGCGTGCCGCTCGGCCCGGTTGTCCTCGGCATCATCCTTGGGGGGCCACTGGAAGAGCGATTCATCCAATCACTGACTGCTGGTGGCGGCCTGATTGGACTGATCAATCGACCGGTTGCAGCAGGGCTCGCGGCGGTCTGCGGACTCCTTTGGCTCACGCTGGCCCGGTCACTAACCAGACGGCCTGCCTGACTAACTTCTTCTTCGCATGACAAAAGAGAGAGGTGGCAGTCTGCGAATAGCCACTCGAAATGCTGGCAAAGCTCGCCGGTAGACATCGACCGGATCTGGGGCAATGTGGAGGCTCTTGCCCCCATGCTTGGGGAATCCCTTTCGCCGGTGGCAATCCGTCATGACCTAAACCGAGGACACCCACTCAATTTGTGATGTCACCATCGAGACCCAACAGAGGAAACTCTGCCGACTGTTGATGCTCACGAATCATGATCGCGTCAAGCCGAGCGACCTCTTTCGGTTCGCCCGCTGCCAAGTTCATCGTCTCACCTGGATCGGCTTCTAGATCGTAGAGTTCAATCGCCGCCGGCCCCTGTCTCAGGTGCTGACGGACCGCCTTCCAGCGACCTGACCAGATCGCCTGCTGGCCACCGTAACCACCGAATTCACGATAAAGAAACGTTCGCGGCTCAAACGATTGCCCTACAAGGGCCGGCAGCAAGTTGCGGCCATCGACGGTGACGTCAGGCGGCAGCGTCTGGCCACATGCCGCGAGAATGGTCGGCAGCCAGTCTTCGAAGCCACTGAGCACATCACTGGTCGTGCCCGGAGGAATCCGCCCCGGCCAGCGGGCGATGCAGGGCACCCGAATACCGCCTTCGTAGAGCGAACCCTTGAGGCCACGAAGTTCTCCAACACTGGCAAAGAAGTCGTAGTCAACCTCATCGTGCAGGTGCGTTGTCCCGTTGTCACTGGTGAAGACGACAAGCGTGTCGTCCGCAAGATTGAGCTCCTCCAGGGTGTCGAGCAGCGCCCCCACTTCGCTATCGAGCCGCGAGATCATCGCCGCGTAGGCTGCCCGGGGTGTGAAGTGTGGCGTATAGCCACCGCGACTGCGGGTGAAAGGCGGATCCTTCCAGCCGAGAGCCAGATAGGGCTCAAGTTCTTGGTCTGGAACATGGAGGGCAACATGCGGAATAGTCGAAGGGTAATAAAGGAAGAAGGGCTGGCCACGGTTCGTTCGCAGAAAGTCGATCGCTGCAGCGTGGATCCTATCCGGGGCGTAGTCGGTTCCCTTGAACTGCGCGTAGCTCGCTGGGTTACTTGGATCGGCCCCCTCAGCAAGACCGGCGTGACCCGGAACCGGTGGCTTGTTTGTCAGCGGAATCCGCTGGTCATCGTTCCAGAGATAGCCGGGATAGTAGCTGTGGGCGTGGGCCTGGCAGTTGTAACCAAAGAAATGGTCGAACCCCTGCTTCAATGGCTCACCACTTGAGCCAGGCCCGCCGAGGCCCCACTTGCCAAATCCACCAGTTGCATACCCGGCGGCTTGCAGGAGTTCGGCAAAGGTCTGCTCGGCAGCCGGAATGGGCAGTTGGCCCTCGGGGGGTGTCGATTGATTGTCACGGACAAAGGCATGGCCGGGGTGCTTGCCGGTTAGCAATACACACCGTGACGGAGCGCAGACCGCATTCCCGGCATAGTGCCGGGTCAGCCTGACGCCCTCGGCAGCCAGCCGATCGATCCGCGGCGTGCGGATGAGCTTCTGGCCATAGCAGCCAAGTTCGCGATAGCCGAGATCGTCGGCCAGAATGAAAAGGATATTTGGGGGACGGGCGCCTGCGTCAGTCTCAGGTGCAGCCTGGCAGGGCCTCACCGCATCCCCGAGGGGCAACAACATGAAGAAAAACAGGTGCTTCCATATCTGCCAACCGCTGAATTTTCGCAATGGTTTCATCACTTTTCCTTGCAAAGAGATTATCTACTGCTTCTTCCTGCATCACCTTCTTCAGAGCCCAAAGGCCTCATTCATCTCATTGGCAACACCCTGCAGGTATGCCTGTTCACCGCCGGCAACTTCGGCAGCAACCCAGCCATGAAAATTGATTTCTCTCAATGCCTTACGGACATCGACAAAATCAATATCGCCCCCACCAATCGCCGTAAACTGATTCTCAGCTCGTGAGAACCCCTTCACATCAAGCTTGCGAACCCGAGAACCAAGCAGCCTGATCCAATCACCAGTCGCCCCGTACTTCCAGTGGTTACCAATGTCAAACTGCATGCCGACCCAGGGGGATTTGAAGTCATCGACGTACGCGGCAAACTTCTCTGCCGACTGATCAGATCCACCATCGTGGTTATAGAGAAACTGATTCCAGACATTCTCAATCAGAATCTGCACTCCAAGTTCCGCCGCGAGGGGAACCGCCTGTGAAATATTCTCAACCGATCGCCTCCAGATTTCCTCCTCTGGACCATCGGCCCCCTTGCCAACCACTACCAACACGCTGTGCCCACCAACGGCATGGGTGTCCTTGATCGCCTGCGTGAGATTGGCCAGAGCTTTTTTTCGCGTTTCAGCATCGGGGCTTGTGTGCCGGATCTGCCAGTGCTGCCCGCAGACACTGCCATCCACCGGCAGACCAGAGGCTGCAATCGCGGCTTGTGTTTCAGCGACATCATCACCGGGAAACTGCATTTCAATGCCATCGAAGCCAGCTGCTTTGGCAATCTTGAACCGATCGGCCAGGCCTGCCAAGGAAGTCTTGACCATTCTGACCTTCAAGGTTTTTTTCAGCCGGCCGGCTAATGGATCGGGCATTGCTTCAGTGTCGGCCGCAATGGCTGGGAGATGGGGAACAACCGCCGCCGCCGCGGCGCAGACACCGCAGGTGCCTAGCCACTTACGACGACTCGTCGATAACTGTTTCATGACATTCTTTTTCACCCGTTGAGCCTCCTCATGAACAGGCTGATGAAAAATACCCAAAGACTTGACTCACCGCACCAGCTACCGTTGGCAGACGTCCACTCACATCACGGATCGAATGCCTCTCCGAAGATCAGGACCGCAGAGGCGTACCACTGGTTTGGGGAATACTTCTCGGGATGCTGCTCAAGGTCACTGCGGTTTCGCTCAAAAAGAATGTCGCGTTTCTTTGGTGCCTCAGCCGTGAGCGTAACGGTTACCTCGTGGTCGCCAGCTGGCAGCAACCCCAGTGACAGCGTGGCGATTCGCCAATAGGTGCAGTAGCCGTCGATTCGGGCCGCCTGCTTGGCTGGCCGATCGTCAACTCGAACATCCACCGTCCCACCGCCGGGCCCAATCAGGTCATAGATGGCGACCTGCCGTCCCGGCACACCCTCCTCGACGGGAATCCGAACCCGAAAGCGCAACGTCGCCCCTGCCGCATTGGCCCGCCAGAGCACCGGCATTCGATTTTCAAATCGTTTCGCCAACGGGTCGTCCGCTGGCCCAACTCGCTGCCAGCCAGCATCGACCATTGCAGCAGTGATCGGCACGAGTCTGGCCTGCTCCCAGTTGTCAGCACGTAACGCCGCCGGCAGATCAGCTTGCCCGTTATTGCTGCCGGCCTGCTGCATGTGTTCAAGCGATCGAACCAAGACCTCTGTGTAGAGCTTGTGGCCAGTTTCAACGAGGGGATGAACACCGTCAGTGGAGAACAGCATTGGATCGGCAGCCGGGTCAAATGGTGTCGGCTTCTCCCCCTTAAAGACGAGGGTTCCGGCAGCCAACTGATGAGCCACCTCAACCCCGAAATGAACCGTGGGAATTCCGTAGTGATTTGCAACTTCCTCCATCGCCGAGGCTGACCGCTGAAACAGCCCCGCCCGTAGGTCGGGCACCATCCAGTCCGACAGCGTATAGACAAAACAGATGTCGGTAGTTGGATCGGCCAGACGGACCTGCCGAACAATCCCCTCCATTGTCGCCTTGATTTGGTCTGGTGCTGTTCCGCCATCGTTGACGGCAAACTCGACGAAGACGAGGTCGGGGCGATCAGCAATCACATCCTGCCCAACCCGGAAGGCACCGAGGTTTGAGCCAGTGCCACCGATGGCAGCATTGATCTCACTGAAGCTCACCTGAGGATAACGTTCTTTCAGCCAGGCCAATGACTGCACCCGCCAGCCTGGGGCGGCCGTAATGCTGCCACCAAGATAGGCCACCCGTAGCTCACCACCCTGCTTGGCCTTTGCAAAAAAATGAGGCAGGCATCCACGCGGCCGGCACTCCACGGCCTCCACTGATGGGGGCAGTTCTTCGAGCGTGAGGTCTTTGAAGCGGACCTCAGCCACAGCGTTGCCATGGATTTGGAGCGCAATGATGCCGTCGGCCGGCAGTCCTGGCTCGGGCTCGGTGTAATCGACCGTCTGGATGCCATTGACCCAGAGCTGCACCCGAGCTCCTTCGGCACGAATCCGGTAGTCGTGCCATTCACCGGGCCGCGAAACCTTCTCGAGCACCTCCGGCGACGGCTGGGCCAGCATCCGCTTGCGCCGTGACTCGTCGTAGAGGGCTCCATCATAACCGTGACCAAAGTCAGCCTGGTAGCCGATCACCTCGTGACTGTCAGGAATCCGCTCGCTGCGAAACTGAATACCCGAATTCACAAAGCCCTCAGTTCCAGCAAGCCTGATCTTCAGCCGCAGCTCAAAGTTGCCGTACCGCTTGGTCGTGCAGAGAAAATCATTCTTCTGCTGTTTTTTATCGAGTGATCCGGCAACGATCTCGCCGTTCTCGATCCGCCAGACAGTTGCGGTGTCACCTTCCCAGCCCGCAAAGGTCTTGCCGTCAAAAAGTGGCATCCCAGCGGCCTGAATCTCCGCCGCTAACAGTCCAGCCAGCGCGAGGCTGAGTACTGGGAACAACCACACTCGTTCGGTTGAGAAAAATCTGCTCATGCCCAAAACTCCCGTTCCGGCCGCTTTTTCAGTCCATTCGCTTCAGCATCAGGCTTACCGTTACTGGTAAATATCTCAGTGGCCGGGTCAAAGCCGAGGGTGCGGCCAAGAATCCAGGAGAGGGCTGCGGCATGGCTGACCACATGGCTCCGCCGCATAATCGCAGGATTGCAGACTGGCTGCTGTCGACTCTTCACGCAGTCAAAGAAATTGCGGGCATGCAACGAGGCGTCCGTGCCCCGAATTCGCTTGTAGCCCTCACCCAGTTCTGCCCGCAACGATTCCGGAGTGAGGTCGATGTCACCTTCGTCACCGGTCGAGACCATGCCCTCACTCCCGATGAACTTCACCGGGCAGGTCCCCAGTTTGGTGTTCCAGCGGGGGCCCCGGTCTTTGAAGGGGTCTTCCAGAAAATCAAGGACCAACTTCACCCCATCGGCGTAGCGGCAGATGATGTTTTTGTCAGAGGGAGTGAACTCCACCGGCCCGGTGTCGTCGTACTTCCCCGCCCACTGACAGAGATCAACCGTGTGGGCTCCCCAGTCAAGGAGCTTCGCTCCTGATTCAAAGTCGAAATAGCCCCGCCAGCGACGCTTGATGACATATTCGCTGTTGTAAGGCCGCCAGGGACAGGGCCCCAGCCAAAGGTTCCAGTCGATCTCTTCTGGGTCGGGCGTCGGCTGGGCCGGCAGCCAGTCGTTATTGAGTAAGGGCGTGTAGACGGAAGCGTGCAGTTCCTGAAGCTGGCCAAGTTTTCCAGCGTGGACAAGCTCAACCGCCTGCTGAAAGTTCGGCACGCTTCGTCGCTGAGTTCCTGCCTGGAAGATCCGACCGGTTCGCCGCATCGTCTCCTCAATCTGCCCGCAGATGTCGATCGTCAGGCCGCAGGGTTTTTCGCAGTAGACATCCTTGCCAGCTTCGGCGGCCATCATCGCGGCCTTCCCGTGCCAGCGATCACCCGTCGCAACAATGACGCAGTCAATATCATCCCGGGCGAGTAGTTCCCGCAGATCGCCAGTGGTGGTGCAATCGGTGTTGCCATAGGTCTGGTCGATGAACTGCTTGCCTTCCCGTCGGCAGCGTTTCTGGATGTCGGCG
>CAZKSP010000107.1:6307-8263 GCA_964555385.1 uncultured Chitinophagaceae bacterium | reverse complement strand
CGTCCCAGCCGTCGTTCCCTACTCACAGTCGCGTACCTCCATGCACAGTTCTGTATAGGCCCGCGCTCCGGGTGAGCGGGGGGCATAGTCGAGCACGCTGAGGGCGTGGCTCGGTGCCTCCGACACGTTGACATCCCGCGGGATCACCGTGTCGAAGACAATCTCTCCAAAAAAATCACGAACCTCGTGTTCGACTTCGCTGGTCAGCTCAAGGCTGGCGTCGTGCATCGTCAGCACGATGCCGCTGAACGAAAGCCGGCCCGGCCGGGCCGCCATCACATCACGGATCACCTCGATCATCTGGGTGAGTCCTTCAAGGGCGAAGTACTCGCACTGGATTGGCATGAGCACTTCGGTCGAGCCGGCTAGGGCCGTGCGGGTCAACTCGCCGATCGACGGCGGGCAGTCGATCAGGCAATAGTCCCAGGCATTCAGGCCGCAGGCCAGATGGTTGGCCAGCACCATCGAGCCGTCGCGGGCCTGCTCGGCAATCCGCTCGACATCCCGCACGCTGCGACTGCCAGGTAATAAGGACAGGTTGGTAACCGTCGTCGTCACGACGTTATCGGCCAGGGCCGCTTCAGAGACCAGCGGATGGGCCGCAGCAGGGGTGCCCCCAAAGCCAGTGGTGGCGTTGCACTGCGGGTCGAGGTCGACCAACAGCGTTCGCTGGCCCGCCTTCGCCAGGCCGGCTGCCAGATTTGACGCCGTGGTCGTCTTGCCGACGCCACCCTTCTGATTGGCCACGCACACGATTCGGCCCATCCGTATATCCCTGCCAATGATTTCGCCACGCACAATACGTGCCTTCGGTTTATCGGCACGATTCGGAGTTCCCGTCACCACCGGACACCCTGCGGCGGCGTTTCACGTGAAACCGCCCACCTTTGCGCAGGCCTCCCCGCTTACCCGTTTCACGTGGAACGAACTCCGGCAGAAAAGCCGGCGGTTCGCATCGCCCTGCACCGGTGGCCGGCTAGTCCAGCAGGCTGATCACCAGGCCGGCGGCTGGCGGCGGAAAGTCGAGGCCGGCGGCCGCCAGCAGTTGTTCATCTTCAGCGTCGCTGCAGACCAGCATCATCAGCATGAAGTTGGCGGGGTGGTCGGTCGGGAGTTGGGCACCGTCATTGGCCGCAGCATGGGCGGCTGCTACCTCGTCCCGATAACAGTGGGCGGCCTCGTACTGAGAAAGTCCAGCGACAATCGTGAGCGGCCGGGGGCCGATCAGGCCGGCCACCTTGGCAGCCACGGTCTCATCGTTCATCGGCCAGAGCCGATTAGTCACCCCCAAGATGTCGGTCGCCTCAATCGCTGGCTGGCTGTTGACCGCTGCGTCGAGCATGGCCTGCACCTCACCCTCGGGATCTGGATAGTGGCCGAGGACTGGGTAGAAGTTAGCTCGGCAGGCCCGGGCGAGTTGCAGCCGATCGTCCCGGCTTGTAAGGCCACCAGCCTGTAGCTGGGGGGCGATGTCAAATAGTTCCAGCCGGACACGGGCCATGAAGCCCCGGCGGGTGAACGGCTGAGCCTCGGCTTCGAACAGCTGGTGATAGACGTACAACGCCGCCACCGGCTCCTGCATCAACACGCCCTGATCCCGCCACGCCTTCAGAAACTTGGCTGCCCGGGTGTAGCTGTTGTTCTGCTCATTGTCCCCCGGTTCTTCTCGGTTGAGCTCCAGCCGCACAACATTGGCGGGGTGCTGCTCGTACAGCTGCGTCTGGAGCCTTGAGTCGATGGTATCGGCTGGTGGGGCGATGACCTGGGCAAGGGCACCCACGTGGGCCGGGTCATAGCGAAGGCCGCGGAACGAGGCGATCGAGGGCATGGAGGACTCAGCAGGGCAAAGGGATAAATCGGTCAGCACCGAGGCGAGGCTTGGGATGCTAGCAGAAACATTCCCGACGCCGGTGATGCACCACGAAGGCACGAAGGAAACCCGTCCCGCAGAAGGCC
>CAZKSP010000107.1:0-6207 GCA_964555385.1 uncultured Chitinophagaceae bacterium | reverse complement strand
CCGACGCCGGTGATGCACCACGAAGGCACGAAGGAAACCCGTCCCGCAGAAGGCCAGCAGCGGCAGCGACTGGACCGGCGGCGTCTTAGGCCGAGCTTTCCTGGTCACCGCCCCCAAGCCTCATCCAATTTGGTTCATACGGAGACACGGACGAGACCCGGTCTTTCGGCAGCAGCAGCGGAAGCGAACTCGGGGAAGCCCGAGGCGCGAGTTTTGTTGTTGCGCAGAGTCAAACCGCAATCCAGGAAGCCCGAGGCGCGAGCCGAGGGAATGTGTTTCCGGGGAGCAAAAAACGTGATTTCCCTCAGCTTGCGCTTCGGGCTTCGAAGCAGGTACTTTTTGGTGATCGCCGCGAACGCGCGACAGCAAGAGATATGAGCCGGGGGATCAACCGCTTGCAGCGGCGAACTCCTGCTGATAGCGAAGCAGGTCGCGCCCTGTTTCACATGAAACAGCCCCGGCCTGACAGCAGGTGAGGCAGCGCAAAAAAAGGCTGCAGGGCCATTTGGCCCTGCAGCATCTTGTCAGCACGGTGGCCGGATCAGCCGGGATCAATAGCGGTAGTAGTCCGGCTTGAATGGCCCTTCGACCGGCACGTGGATGTACGCGGCCTGCTCCGGGGTGAGCTTGGTCAGCTTGACCCCCAGTTTGTCGAGATGCAGCCGAGCCACTTCTTCGTCAAGCTTCTTCGGCAGCCGGTAGACCTGTACGTCGTACTGTTCCGGGTTCTGCCAGATTTCGATCTGGGCCAGCACCTGGTTGGTGAAACTGGTGCTCATGACGAACGACGGATGGCCCGTCGCACAGCCAAGGTTCACCAGCCGGCCTTCAGCCAGCACGATCACGCTGTTGCCTGACGGCAGGGTATAGCGGTCAACCTGTGGCTTGACCTCCACCTTCTGAATGCCGGCAGTGTTTTCGAGCCAGGCGACATCGATCTCAAGGTCGAAGTGCCCGATGTTGCAGATGATGGCATCGTTGGGCATCTGCGCGATGTGCTCGCCCCGAATCACGTCGCGGCAGCCGGACGCAGTCACAAAAATCTGCCCCTCGCTGGCGGCCTCTTCCATCGTCGTCACTTCGTAGCCTTCCATCGCTGCCTGCAGGGCGTTGATGGGGTCAATCTCGGTGACGATTACGCGGGCCCCCAGCGACTTCATGGCATGGGCACAGCCCTTGCCGACGTCGCCATAGCCGGCCACCACCACCACTTTGCCAGCCACCATGATGTCGGTGGCCCGCTTGATGCCGTCGGCTAGGCTTTCGCGACAGCCGTAAAGGTTGTCGAACTTGCTCTTGGTGCAGGAGTCGTTGACGTTGATCGCCGGCAGCTTCAGTTCACCTGCCTCGGCCATCTGGTAGAGCCGGTGGACGCCGGTGGTGGTTTCCTCAGAGAGCCCCTTGATGCCACCGAGCAGTTCCGGGAACTTGTCGTGAACCATGGCTGTCAGGTCCCCACCGTCATCCAAAATCATGTTGAGTGGCTCGCCATCAGCGAAGAACAGCGTCTGCTCGATGCACCAGTCGAACTCCTCGTTGGTCATGCCCTTCCAGGCGTAGACCGGAATGCCGGCTGCCGCGATCGCTGCGGCGGCATGGTCCTGGGTCGAGAAGATGTTGCAGCTGCTCCAGGTGACCTCGGCCCCGAGTTCAACGAGCGTCTCGATCAGCACGGCGGTTTGAATCGTCATGTGCAGGCAGCCGGCGATTCGAGCTCCGGTGAGCGGCTTGCTCTTGCCATACTTTTCCCTCAGGGCCATCAGCCCCGGCATTTCGTTCTCTGCCAGCATGATCTCTTTGCGGCCCCAATCGGCCAGGGACATGTCGGCAACTTTGTACGGCAGGCGGGTATCAACTTGGGCCACGGGAACCTCCTGGGGCGAAAACAACAATGTGGTGGCGGCCAATTGCCGCCGAACGCTCCGTCACGCTCAATCCATTTGAATTGTAACGGTTTAGCCGGTTATGCACAGGTCACTCCCCCGGGCCATCGGACACGGCGAGTGCTGCCCGGGCAGCGGCCACAAACCGACTGACCCGGTCGCGATCCTTTCGGCCCGGCGCTGATTCGACGCCACTGGCAGTGTCGACTGCAGTGAGCCCGCTGGCCAGGATGGCCGCCGCCACGTTTTCAGGCGTCAGTCCGCCGGCCAACGTTGTTGGTACCTGCAACGCCGGCGACTCGGCAACAGCCCCCCAATCGACAGTGTGGCCAGTGCCACCCAGCCGTCCGGCCGTGGTGCCACGTGAAACACCAGCGTCAAGCAACGCCATGACGGGTTGCTTCCCGCAGGCAGCGGCGGCATCGATCCACTGCCGGGCTGTGGCCAGTCGGTCAGGTTCATCTGAGGGCTCATCGAGCCGGACTGCCCGGATGACGGGGTAGGGCTGCAGTTCGTCGCACCGCCATGGAGGGTCGCTGATTTCAGGCGGCCCGTCAAAGATGCCGTGGAGCTGAATCATCGAAAGACCAACTCGGTCGGCGATCGCCAGCATTTCATCGGCTGGCCGTCCCACGAAGACGCCCACCTTGATGATCCCGTCGGGCAGTCCCGCCGTGATTGCCGCCGCCTGCTCGACGGTCAGGCAGCGGGACGAGCCGGCAATGAAGTTCAGGCCGATGGCATCGGCTCCGCAGTCGGCCACCAGCCGGGCATCCTCATTGGATGTCACGCCACAGATTTTGATGTGAAACATCACCGGCTTCCTCGGCTGGTGGGCAGGCTGCGTAGGCGGCGATAAACGGTAGATTCCACGTGGTTCGCCGGCATCGGGATGATCGGCCGAACCCTCAAAGTCTATGCGCCCGGCCCGCAGTGCAGGAAGGTGCCGTCCAAGGTCGACATAAGAATGGAGCGGGGTGTTCCTCAGCCCGGGCCGCCATGCGGCTCTGCCCCGTGATTGCTTCATCCATTCATGATGTCTATGCCAATGCCACCCCGCCTTCGTCACTGCGGCAATCGTCCCTTCATGACCCTGCCACGGGTCGCCGCATTCCATCCCTCCCGAGATGCCCGGGAGGCAGTCGAATCGCTCGAGCGGTGTGTCGTCCGCGCTGAGGGGGTCGGCCTGCTGGTCGGGCCGACCGGCACCGGAAAGTCATTGTTGCTGGCCTGCCTGCGGGAGCGGCTTGATGATCGCTTCGCCGTCGCCTTGCTTTCCGGGGCCCGCATCTGCACCCGGCGGGGGCTCTGGCAATCAATCCTTGCTGATATGGGTGAGCCCTACCGTGGGCTCGACGAAGAGGAATTACGGATCGGTCTGGTCGATCGGCTGCGCGGCCTGGCGGCAACCGGGTCGGGGCTGGTGGTGCTTGTTGATGAAGCCCATACGCTGCCCCGCCGCTTGCTTGAAGAACTGCGGCTACTGGTTGGGGTGCTGACTGATCAGCCCGCAGTTCATCTGGTGCTTGCCGGCAGTGTCCGCCTGGAAGAACTGCTCGGTGAAAAAGCATTCGAGGGGCTCGCCCAGCGAATCGCCGTGCGGGGGTATCTCGAACCTCTCGACTATGAAGAAACCTGCAGCTATCTCCGCACCCAGATGCAATCAGTGGGCCTGTCCTGGGATGATCGTTTTGCCACCGACTGCGATGCTGCTGTCTACACCATCACCGAGGGCGTCCCACGGCTGATCAACCAATTGTGTGATCAGGCGTTGCGGCTGGCGGATGATCGTCGGGCAGCACAGGTGACCACCGCCGATTTGGCCGCCGCCTGGGAAGAGATCCAACGGCTGCCCCCGCCGGCGGCCCTGCAAAGCGAGGCGGCCGATGCTCTTCAGCAGCCGATTGGAGTCGCCGAAAGGGATGACATGGGCGAGTCGCCCATGTCGCTCTCTGCCACGGTTCATGACGACTTCGAAGACGACCCGGAGGCCGCCATCATTGAGTTTGGGAGTCTTGATGATGAACCTGCTGCAGACAGCGAAGAGCCTGCCGAACCACCGGAGATTTCCCGAACCATTGCCTTTGCGGAGGCGGGAGGTGGCGAGCACCGTCGGGCAGCCTTTGACGATGACGAGGATCGGCATGAAGAGTTTTCGTCGATTGACTTTGAGGCCTCCCGGGCAGCAACCGAGTACGCAATCAGGGCACTGACAGAGGCAGCCGGCGGATGTGAGGGGCTGGCTGCCGATACTGAGGTGATGATGCGACTGCGGCCCAAGCCGACTGAGGCAGATGAAAATCAGCTTGATTCTGAGATTGAGCTCATCTTCGATCCGCCGTTCGGTGCTGAGGATACCGAGCGGCACGACTTGTTTGCCGAGTTGTTTGCGGAGGAAGAATCAGTCGTTGAGCGGTTTGTCATGCAGGGGCCGGACAGCTTTCATGAGCGGCTGCATGTGGCCAGTCGGGAAGGTCAGGCCATTGCCCGCCAGCTTCCGGCGGCCGATTCGGCCAGCCCTGTGGCGGTTATCGCCGACACCGTGGCTGAACCGAATGCTTCAGGACCTTCGGACGAGGTGCCAGCAGAGATCGAAGCTGTCGAACTCGATGACTCGGACATGATGGTGATTGAAGAGGACAACCATCCCGATCCGAATGCCCCCGACGGTTCGGTCTTTGCCGTTCGCCTTGGGGACTATTCGCAGTTGTTTGCCCGGCTGCGTCGGGGCGGACGGGTCGAATCATCACGACAGGCATGAGCAGCTGACTGGGTTTTTCTGCCGCTGCCAATCTGCGACACTCCATTGGCAGCCATGATGCCAGTCGCCTCAACCTCATCTCGTTCCGACGCCAGCGATCTGCCGCCAGCCGACCGGGTGCTGGTGATCGCTGCCACCTATCAAGAGGCCGAGAATGTGCTGCCGCTGGTCGATGCCGTGCTGGCAGCCGACCCCCGACTTGATTTGCTGGTGGTTGATGATGACTCACCTGACGGTACCGGCACGCTGGCCCAAGAGCGGGCGGCAGCCGAACCGAGGCTGATCGTGATGATTCGGCGCGACCGGCGCGGACTGGGCAGTGCGGTTCGGGATGGCCTGCATGAGGCACGCCGTCGCGGTTATCAGCTGGCAGTCAATATCGATGCGGATTTCAGTCACGACCCCGCCGACATCCCCCGGCTGCTTGCCGCCGTAGCGGTGCCGGGTGAGCCGCCTGCTGATGTGGTGATCGGCTCAAGAAAAATTCCAGGGGGCGGCGTGGTCGGCTGGCCGCTATCGCGGCATCTGCTCAGCCGGCTGGTCTGCTGGTGGACCCGATGGATCCTGTGCGTGCCGGCCCGAGATGGCTCAAGTGGCTTTCGGGTTATTCGGCTGGCCATGCTGGATGCCATTCAGCAGCCAACAGAAGGGTATGCCATTCAAGAACAGATGCTTTGGCAGATTCATCGGGCCGGTGGGCTGATTCGTGAGGTCCCGATTGTTTTTACCGACCGCCAGCGGGGCACCAGCAAGGCCGACCTCAGGCAGATGTACAAAGGTAGTTGCGACTTGGTCCGGTTCGCCTGGGCAACCTGGTTTTCAACGGGAGCACAACCATGACCAGCCCTAAACCCTGCATCGGAATTCTCACCAGTGGTGGTGACTGTCCCGGCCTCAACGCCGTCATTCGGGCGGCAGTGATCTCCTCAGACCGGCTGGGCTATTCATGCGTGGGCTTCCTGCGGGGCTATGAAGGGCTGGTTGATCCGGTTGACTACATTCCGCTGACGCCGGGTAACACCAGCGGCATTCTCACGCTCGGCGGAACAATTCTTGGCTCAACCAATCGAGGCCGCTTTGCCGCAACCGTGGGCGAGGATCAGCGGATTGCCATCGCCCCCAAACTGCTTGAGGGTGTCGCCCAGACCGTCCGGCAGCTCGGCATCTGCGGGCTGATCTGTGTCGGCGGTGATGGGTCCCTGGCGATCGCTGAGCAGTTTCACGAGGCTGGTATTCCAGTGGTCGGCGTGCCCAAGACCATTGATAATGATCTTGGGGCGACCGCTTTCACCTTCGGATTTGACTCGGCCGTTTCTGCTGCCACTGATGCCCTCGACCGGCTACGGACCACTGCCGCGAGCCACGAACGGATTATGGTCCTTGAGGTGATGGGTCGCCACGCCGGCTGGATTGGCCTCCATTCCGGCATCGCCGGTGGGGCCGACGTCATCTTGTTACCGGAGATTCCCTGGACCTTCGAGAGCGTCTGCCGCAAGATCACTGATCGCGAGGCGGCTGGCCGCAGGCATGGCGTTGGTGTTCGCCAGCGCCATCGTCTTTGGA
>CAZKSP010000106.1:0-8293 GCA_964555385.1 uncultured Chitinophagaceae bacterium | reverse complement strand
CGGGCACCGTGGTACTCGGCGTTCTCGCTCAGGTCGCCTTCGCTGCGGGCCTCGGCGATCCGTTTGGCGATCTTGGGCATCTCGTCCTGTTCCAGCTTGTCAGCTTCAGCCTTCAGCTTGTCGTAGCCAACCTTTGTCATTGGAATGCGATCAGACATGCAAACTCCTTCTCTCACAGATCACAGGGGTAAGCGGACAGTAGAACCAGGTGGAGGCCACCATGGTGTCAGGCAGCTTGGTCCGGGTCGTACAGCAGGCGGCCGCAACTGCGACACATGACGGCATCGCCCAGCAGCAACTGGGAAATCATCTTGCCTGTCAGTTGCTGATGGCAGCCGCCGCAACAGCCGCCATCGACTGTCGCCATGCCATCCTCGCCTTTGTGCTTGACTACGCGTTGATAGAGCTCGCGGAGGGCGTCGGTGAGATCAGCCTCGGCCTCCTGCAGCTGGCTGGAGACCCGGGCCACCTCTTGTTCGAGCTGCCCGGTCTCTTCTGCTACCTGCCGCTTGACGGCTTCGAGCTTCTCGCCGGTTTCCTTGACGAGGGTGGCAGCAGCCGGCTGGCGGTTGCGGACCTCGTCGACCCGTTCGAGTGATTCGAGGATCTCGTCCTCGAGTACTTTGATTGCCATCTTGTCGGCTTCAATCTGATCGCCGAGCAGTTGGTATTCCTTGTTGGTCTTGGCAGTGTTTCGCTTGGTCTCCAGATCACCGATTTTCGCCTCAGCCGACCGCAGCTGCAGCTGCTTGGTGTCGACGAGCTTCTGTGCCTGCCGCAACTCGTCGGCCAGCTCATCACGGGCCGCTTCGGCAGCTGTGACGCGGCCGGTTCCGGCGGTGATCTGTCGCGGCCCAGCCGCCAGCCGACCCCGCAGGTCGGTCAGTTGTCGCTGGATGCGATGCAGGGTTCGAACAATCGTTGCAGCGGTGGCGACGGCCATGGAAATCCTCCGGGAATCCCCGCAGCCTACCACAAGCCCGCGTGGACCAAAATCATCGGGGTTCCCGGTCACGCCAACTGCCGAGTCGGCGGGCCGCGGGGCTGTCCCGCGGCCCGACCGCCGTCAGCTGGCAGCGTTGCCCAGGAAATTCTCCAGCTGCTTTGAACGCACCGGATGCTGCAGCTTCTTGACCGCCTTGGCCTCGATCTGACGAACCCGCTCGCGGGTGACCCGGAAGATCCGGCCGACCTCTTCAAGGGTGTAGGTGTAGCCGTCGGTCAGGCCGTATCGCAGCCGAATGATTTCCCGCTCGCGATAGGTCAGGGTTTTCAGCAGCGAGTCAAGCTTATCCCGCAGCAGCCCGTGGGTCGTCGACTCGGTGGGGCTTGATGAGCCGAGGTCTTCAACCAGTTCGCTGAAGCTGGCGTCATCACTCTCGCCAATCGGACGGTCAAGACTCATCGGCTGCCGGCCCATGTCGAGCACCCGGCGGGCGTCATCAAGGCCAACCTCTGCAGCCTCGGCAATTTCCTCGGGCGTCGGCTCGCGGCCCAGTTGATGTAACAGCTTTTTGGCCGTGGCTCGCAGCTTGGTCAGCAGGTCAATCATGTGGACCGGAATGCGAATCGTCCGGGCCTGGTCGGCAATCGCCCGGGTGATCGCCTGCCGGATCCACCAAGTGGCGTAGGTCGAAAACTTGAACCCGCGACGGTATTCGTACTTGTCGACCGCCCGCATCAGACCGGTGTTGCCTTCCTGGATCAGGTCAAGAAATGACAGTCCCCGGTTGCGGTACTTCTTGGCAATCGACACTACCAGCCGCAGGTTGGCTGCCGACAGATTTCGCTTGGCGGCCTCGTACTCGGCCTTCAATTTATCGAGTGATGCCACACGGTTGCGAAGCGAACGAGGGCTTTCCTGGGTCGACAACATCAGGTCTCGCAGTTCCTTCCGCATGTCGGCCCGGTCGTCGCAGGAGCGTTCACCCGCGGCCATCAGGCGGAGATCGGTCTGCAGCCGATCCATTCGATTCGACATGCCCCCCAACAGTTTCATGAGCGGCTGAACACGGCGGGTCCGCAGGCTCAGTTCCTCCACCAGGGTCAGCATCTTGCCGCGGGTGCGGCGGAACCGGCGGCGGGCCTGACGAGCGGCGGCCGGATCAGTCCGGGTACTGATCAAAAGCTTGAAGTCGGTGAGGCTCTGGCCCATCAGGCGATCGAGCGTACTCAGATTGTGAGGCATGCGGGCCTGGATCTGCTCTTTGGTCAGCCGCTCGGTCAGCGAAACCTTGATTGTCCGGTCGAACGGCAGCCGGCCTTCGTGGACTCGGCGGAGCGTTTCGACGGTCGACTGCATGGCGAAGCCACAGCCAAGAATCGCCCGGCGAAAACGCTTCCGCGTCACCTCGATCCGCTTGGCCAGGGAGATCTCCTCCTCCCGGGTCAGGAGTGGAATTTCCGCCATCTGCGCCAGGTACATGCGAATCGGGTCGTTGGCGGCGTTCGAAGGCGGCGTCGTGATCGCCTCATCTCGCCGTGGCTTGGCGGCCTTGACTGGTGGGGCCGGCTCGGCGATTGCAGCGGTATCGGTTGAGGCCTCTACGGTTTCTTCTGGCAGTTCCTCAACGAGTTCGATGCCCCGATCATCAAGAGCAACCAGCAGGGCGTCAATTTTCTCAGGGTCGACCGCCTCGTCGGGCAGGTAGGCGTTGATCTGGTCGAAGGTCAGATAGCCAGTCCGTTGGCCCGCTTCGATCAGCCCCCGCAGGTCAGCGTCGTGCAGGTGGTTAAGGCCGGCTACCCCTGCAAGCGGAATCGTCTCTGGTAGATGACTGGCTGCCTGTTCGGGAGGCTGGTTTTCGTTCGTGTTCATCGGCTGGTTCTCCTTCACCAGCGTACCACTGGCGGTACGCCTTCTCCGGACGTCACTCGCACACCGCCCCCCAAATCATCAGCCGGCCGCAAAGCGGACGATGGATGTTTTGATTGCAGCGACGAGGTGGGCATCTTCACCCCTCCTTGGGATCAGTCATGCCCTGAGCTTCCCGCCGCGCCGCGACGAGTTGCTCGAGGATTGCCGCCTCGTCGTCCGGCTGGAGCGGCGAGGTTTTGAGTGTTCGTAGGTTGCGTCGGGCAGTCCGATCTGCCCGTCGACGTGTAATTGCCGCATCAAGGTGATGCACGCGGCCAGTTTGATCAAGATGAGTATGTGCCCGGGTCGTTTCGTCGAGCTGAACCAGCAGCCCGTGCAGCCGGGGATCGGTCAATTCCAGCAACAGCGATGCCAAAGTGGGCTCCCGGCCGGCCGCCCGCAATGCGATGGCTGCCGCCAACACCAGCCGGGCAACCTCGGTTTCTAGTTCCTCGGCCGAAACCTGCTCCAGCAACGGGCCGACTGCCTCGGGGGCTGCCACAATCGCCTCGAGTAGTTCCCGGTCCCAGGCGGGTAGCGAGCCGGCATCGATCGCCTCAGCCTGGTCCTCTGCCGGGTCGGCGGCCGATCTGGGGCGGGCCCGATGCAGCTCGGCCAGACGGCCCTGGAGGGCCTCCCGCGAAAGGCCGAAGCGGCGGGAGAGGCGACCGAGCAACTGGTCCTCTCGCAGCTGCCGCTGCGATGGTGGCAGTGGGGACCGGGGTGAGACCGCCGCCATCACCCGCAGCACTCCTTCCACCGCCGTCAGGGCGGCGTCGTCCGAGGCGTCGGCCGGCAGACCCTCGACGACCCGCTGCATCCGGTAATCAAGCGGGTCGACTGCCGTGCCGAGAAGCTCTTCGAAGGCACTGCGGCCTTCGTTGAGACAGTAGTCGCACGGGTCAACGCCGCTCGGCAGGCTGGCAATCCGAACGTCAATCGGCTCGGCAAGCAGCACTTCAAGAACCTCGTCGGCCCGGCGGCGGCCGGCGTCGTCACCATCGAGCACTACGACGATCTGATCGGTGTAGCGCCGCAGCAGCCTGACATGCCGCTGGCCGAGTGCGGTACCCAGCACGGCGACCACATCGCCAATGCCGGCCTGCCGGGCAGCGAGGCAATCGGTGTAGCCCTCGACCACGACTGCCCGCCGCGACTGGCTCATGGCCTCACGGGCCGACTCGAGGCCGTAGAGCATCGACTGCTTTGAAAAAATCGGTGTTTCAGGTGAGTTGATGTACTTAGCGGCGTCGGGCGGACTGCCTGGCAGCACCCTGCCGCCGAAGGCAACATGCCGTCCCTGGGGATCACGAATCGGGAACATTACCCGACCACGGAAGCGGTCGTAGTGCCCGGATCGGTCCTGCCGGGGAACGACCAGCCCGGCCTGCTCGAGTTTGCTGGTGGCGACCCCGGCGGCCTGGGCCTGCCGTAGCAGCCAGTCCCACTCGTCGGGCACGAAGCCAAGGCCGTGGGACGCGATGGTTTCGGCCGTCAGCCCGCGGTCGTGAAGATAGCCCCGTGCCTTTTCTGCCAGTGGTGACACCTGCAGGCATTCGCTGAAGCGGGCCGCGGCCCAAGCGACCGTTTCGTAGAGTGGTCGCTTGACGTCGCCGCCGGGGCCTCGGCTTTTTGGCAGGTCGATGCCGACACGTTCGGCCAACTGCTCGAGCGCCTCGCGAAACTCCAGTCGCTCCATTCGCATGAGAAAACTGAAGGCATCGCCACCGATGTTGCAGACCCAGCAGCGAAATGTCTGCCGCTCAGGATTGATCTGCAGGCTCGGACGTGAATCGTCGTGCCACGGGCAGAGGCCGACAAGGTTACGGCCATTTCGCCTCAGCGAGATGTAGCTGCCGATCAGGTCGACAATGTCGACTGCTTCGCGAACACGTTCCTTTGCGTCGTCGCCGCCATACGAACCGGCAGGCTGGCGGTTGGGCGAAGCAGATGCGAGTTCGGCTGAAGTGGCCATCGGTAGCAACGCGTTGAAGCCTGCAGTGATCAAAACAGTACGCAGGATTGGTGCGAACGATCAGGCAGCGTCCGAGCCATCCCTATTCGTTCTAACCCGTCGGGGCAGGCTCACAAACCCGACTTTCTGCCAACTGTTTCAGCCGCAAAAAAGGGCACCTAGCCTGTAAATTGCGAAGGCTGCGGCGAGTGGGGCGTTTCTGTGTTCTTAGGCCAGCAGCCGGCTGACGCTCTCTAACAGCCGGTCCATGGCGAATGGCTTGCGGATGTAGTCATCGACGCCAAGCATTTCGGCATACGCCCGGTGGCGGCTCCCCTCGTTGGCGGTCACCATGATGATCCTCAGCGGTGTCTGCTGGCTGCGGCGCAGCCGCTCGAGTACCAGAAACCCACTCCGCTTCGGCATCATCATGTCGAGGACGACGAGATCGGGCAGTTCCTTCTCGGCCAGCGCCACCCCCTGGTTGCCGTCTCGGGCAATCAGCACCGTATAGCCCTTTGCCTCTAGGACCGTTCGCATCGACTCGATGATTTCGGCATCATCGTCGACCAACAGGATTCGTTTCTCTGAGGCGGCAGCGGCAGGCTTGCTTCGGGTTGCTTTTTTCGCGCGTTTGGCGGGGGGCATCGTTGGGAACCGGCGGGGCGGTGGAGAGTGGAATGAGACATGCAGCGGAACAACCCGCTGACTCCAGCATAGCAGACGAGGGGCAATGGTGTTCGGGACAGATGCTGTGTCGTTTTGACTTACTGAAGAACCGTGAAACTCCTGGGGCCGCAGGTCCAAGGATAGGGTTAAGAGGCTCCCAGCTTATGGCCTTTGTGATCCGCCGAGCGGAATGGAACTCCAGGAAGCCCGAGGCGCGAGCCGAGGGAATGCGTGTCTGGGTTTAAAAAACCCAATTTCCCTCAGCTTGCGCTTCGGGCTTCAAAGCATGTGCTTTTTATCAGTGGGCCGGTGAAACTGCGCGATCAAACCCTGCGACACATCAGAGGGTCGTTTGGGGCTGATTCGATTCCTCAGCGGCCGGTGTACCGAACAGAATTGGATGAGGGGGGCAAGCTTTTTTCATCGAGTCGTCAGCCGCCGTCGGTAGCCTGCGAACGAGGGCCGCAGGACAGTTCTTCCGCGGGTGACTCCTCGCGGCCCAGCACAATCGCTGCTCCGAGCACGCCGATGGCCGCGCCCAGGCAGGCATCGCTGGGGTAGTGGGCTGATGAGGCGAGTCGCTGCAGGCAGGCACTTGCCGCCAACAGCACGAAGAACCAGCGGCCGCGTGGGTATTTCCAAATCAAAATGCTCGCCAGCGCTGCCGCCGTCGCGGAATGGCCCGAGGGAAAGCTGTGGAGGTCGCTGCCTCCGCCAGCTCCTGTGGCGAGCAGCCCCCGGCCGAAGGTGGAAAACACATCCGTCGCTTCGGAGAAGTCGGCTGCCCGCGGCCTGACCCGGTCAACAAGCTGCTTGAGCAGCAGGACCAGCAGCGGGCCGGCCACCAGCCCGCCAAGCATCCGGGCGGCATGCCGCTTCTGGGCTGTTGGCTGATAGGTGGGCCAACGGATGGCCGGCCAAGTAAGTGACGGAAACCGAAGCGAACTGTCGAGGACAAATGCCCCCAGGCAGATCATCGCTACGCCAATGCCGTGGCCAAAGACTTCCGCGAAGTTCAGGTAGCGGTTCAACTCCTTGGGCAGTCGGTGGTCGCGGAACCATTCCGCCACCGGCAGATCGATAGCGAAGGCCAGCAGTCCGGCCGTGGCAAGTCCTCCGGCGACGAACAGCCTGATCAAGCCCGGCAATTGGTGCTCCGTCGTCACGGGTGGTGTTCGATTGAGTGCCATTGGTTCATGGTGCGTGAACATCACGGCATTCTGCCAAAGCTGCGCCAAACAGATGGCTGCTGGACAGGAAGCTGCCGAATGTCGAGAGAAGTCTGCCACGCAGTTGCTCGATTTGTCGAGAAACAGCCGGTTCAGGTCCAGAGCTTGCGGTCGAGCAGCCGATATTGGATTGCCTCGCTGAGATGACCGCAGGAAATTGTCTCGGCCTCGTCGAGGTCGGCGATGGTGCGGGCCACCCGCAGCACTTTGTCGTGAGCCCGAGCCGATAGGCCCAGGTCCGAAACAGCTGCCCGCAGCAGTTCGACCGCTGGTCCGTCAAGCGGGCAGAACTCCCGGATCTGGCGGCTGCTCATGCGGGCATTGCACCGCGGTGGCAGCGTGGGTTCGGGACGATGCTTGTGGGCCGGCCCCTCGAGGGCAGCGGGCTCCTCGACACCTTCAGTGAATCGGGCTTGCTGCACCTGCCGAGCGGTGAGCACTCGTTCACGCATTTCGGCGCTGCCGGTGCCAGACCGGCGGGCAGAGAGTTCGCGAAAGGGAACCGCTGGAACCTCAAGATGGATGTCGATCCGGTCGAGCAGCGGCCCCGATATTTTGCTCATATATTTTTCAACCTGCGGGGCGGTGCACTGGCAGTCCCGGCGGGGATCGCCGCGGTAGCCACACGGGCAGGGGTTGAAGGCCGCCACCAGCATGAAGGCGGCCGGAAACCGGGTGGTCGATCGGGCCCGGCTGATGGTCACAGTGCCGTCTTCCAGCGGCTGCCTCAGTACCTCAAGCGTGCGACGGTTGAACTCGGGAAGTTCGTCAAGAAACAGCACGCCGTGATGGGCCAGGCTGATCTCGCCTGGCATCGGTACCGAGCGGCCTCCGACCAGACCAGCCTCGGAAATCGTGTGGTGCGGGGCGCGGAAAGGGCGGGTCGCCAGCAGTGGCTGCCCCGCCGACAGGAGGCCCAGGGCACTGTAGATCCGGGTGGTCTCGATGCTTTCAGCAGTGGAGAGTGACGGCAGGATTGTCGGGACACGTTTAGCCAGCATCGTCTTGCCGCCTCCCGGCGGGCCGAGCATGGCCACGTTGTGCCCGCCCGCAGCGGCGACCAGCAGGGCTCGCTTGGCCGCCTCCTGGCCGCGGACATCGGCAAAGTCAATGTCGTAGCTGGCGAAGCGGTCGAACCATTCATCAACTCGGGCCGGAGCCCTGGGAATGTCGAGCTCTCCAGAGAAAAAGCCTACCGCCTCGCCCAGGCTGGCCACTGGGATCACCTCAATCGATTCGACCACGGCGGCCTCGGTTGCGCTTGCTGCCGGCACCACCACACCCCACAGATTTTTCTGCCGGGCGGCGGTGATTGCCATCGACAACGCGCCACGGGCAGGGCGGGTTGAACCCTCCAGCGACAGTTCGCCGACCACCGCATAGTCGCGGAAACGCTCGGAGGAAAATTGGCCGCTGCCGGCCAGAATGCCCAGTGTGATCGGTAGGTCAAAGGTAGCCGCCTGCTTGGGCAGTTCGGCCGGGGCAAGATTGACCACAATGCGGTCATTGGGCCGGTTGAAGCCGCAGTTGACCATCGCCCGGGCGACCCGATGGGTGCTTTCCCGAATGGCGGTGTCGGGCAGC
>CAZKSP010000105.1:0-8465 GCA_964555385.1 uncultured Chitinophagaceae bacterium | reverse complement strand
CGTAATCCCAGCCGTGAGCGGTAGCCGCTGGCCTGTTTCCCGGTCAGGAAGCGGGTATAGTGCGGCTTCGTTCGCGTTTGGCTGTGACGTTTCGGAGTCGATGATTTTATGAAGGCAGATGACCTCCGCGAGGCTTACCTCTCTTTTTTCGAGTCGAAGGGCTGTGTGCGTCGGCCGAGCGACGTATTGGTACCGCGGTGGGATCCGTCGGTGCTGTTCACGCCGGCCGGCATGAACCAGTTCAAGGATCACTTCCTAGGCAAGTGCAAACTCGAGTACACCCGGGCCACGAGTTGCCAGAAGTGTCTGCGAACCGGCGACATCGATAACGTTGGCCGTACACCTCGGCACCACACGTTCTTCGAGATGCTGGGGAACTTCAGCTTTGGCGACTACTTCAAACGAGAAGCAATTCTCTGGGCCTGGGAGTTTCTCACCAGTCGCGACTGGCTGAACATCGACCCTGAAAAACTGTCGATCACCGTTTACGACGATGACAACGAGGCTTACTGCATCTGGTCGGACGAGGTCGGAGTGCCGGCCAGCCGGATCACGCGGATGGGCGAGGACGACAATTTCTGGCCAGCCAGTGCACCATCGCAGGGGCCGGACGGGGTCTGCGGGCCCTGTAGCGAAATCTTCTACCGGATGCCCGATGGTAGCGATGTCGAGATCTGGAACCTCGTCTTCACGCAGTTCAACCGCGTTGGCGATCCGCCCGACAATCTCAAGCCGCTGCCGAGCCGAAATATCGACACCGGCATGGGTCTCGAGCGAACCGCCGCCATGCTGCAGGGGGTCGACAGCAACTTTCATATTGACATCCTGCTGCCATTGGTCGAGGCCGTGGCCGAAACATGCCAACGCCGGTATCTGCCAGACGATGATGACGGCCGCAGAATTCGCCGCATCGCCGACCATGTGCGGGCCTGTAGTTTTGCCATTCACGAGAATGTGCTGCCGGGTAACAACGAAGAGAAGTATGTTGTCAAGCGACTGCTTCGGCGGGCCGTGCTCGACGGCTGGCAGATGGGCATGCGGGAGCCATTCCTGCACCAACTGCCGGCGGCGGTGGCGGCCCAGATGACCCGCGGCTATCCCGAGTTGGCCGATACCGTCGAACGGGTCAGCGGAGTGATCAAGCGAGAAGAAGAGTCTTTCCTGGCGACAATCGACGGCGGCCTGTCCCGAATAGAAAAGCTATTCGATTCGATCGAGTCTGCCGGTGGTGGGCTGGTTGGCGGGGAGGATGCCTGCGAACTCTACACCACCTATGGCTTTCCACCGGAACTGCTTGAGACGCTGGCTGCGGAGCGGAACTGTGCCTTTGACTGGAACGGGTTTCGCGAAGCGATGGAGGCCCATGGCCAACGGTCGGGGGCCGGCTCGCGGGTTGAGGTCTTCACCTCGGGACCACTCGATGCGCTCAAGAAGGCGATGCACGGGTCAGAGTTTGTCGGCTACGAGACGCTTGAAACCGAGGGCAAGATTGTCGGCATCATCGCCCAGGATCGATTGTGTGAGTCGCTGCAAGAACTTGGCCCGCCGGCAACTGACATCCGCAGCGAATCACATCGGCTAGTGACGATCGTGCTCGACAAAACCAGCTTTTATGGCGAGTCAGGCGGTCAGGTCGGCGACACCGGCTGGCTGGAAGGCCCTACTGGCCGCTTCGAAGTGCTCGACACTCAGCGAGAAGGGGGCTTCATGCTCCACATCGGCCACCTTCGCGAGGGTTCACTTGAGCTGGGCCAGACCATCCGCACAGCGGTCAATAGCCAGCGACGGGCTGCGATTCGCCGGGCCCACTCGGCGACCCACCTGGTGCACGCCGCCCTGCAGCACTTTCTGGGACCGCATGCCGTCCAGCAGGGGTCAAAGGTTGATGCTGACCACCTGCGGTTTGACTTCAGCCACACAAGCGCCGTCAGCGAGGAGACCCTCGCGCAGATTGAGGCGATGGTCAATGACAGCACGCTGGCAGCGGCGCCGGTGGCGGCTGCTCTGATGCCACTGGCCGAGGCGAGGCATGCCGGTGCCATGATGCTGTTCGGTGAAAAATACCCTGATGTCGTCCGCATGGTGACGATGGAGGGGCTCAGCCGGGAGCTTTGTGGTGGCACGCATGTAACTAACACCGGTGAAATTGGCCCGGTCAAGATTGTCGCCGAAGAGAGCGTCTCGGCTGGAACCCGGCGAGTGGTGGCCGTGACCGGCCGTCGGGCAATGGAGCGGTTCCGTGAAGCGGAAGCGACCCTGACCACTGCGGCAGCCGCGTTGAAGGTGCCAGTGACTGATCTCCCGACGCGGCTGGCTGCTCTGACCAAGGAACTCAAAGAGCTCAAAAAGCGACGAACCGGAACAGCGGCCGGACTTTCGGCCGAGAGTTTACTGGAGCAGGCCACCGAGCAAGACGGTGTTCGGATCGTGGTTGCCGACGCCACAAACAGCGACGCCGCAGCCATGCGGCAGTGCATTGATCAACTGCGGCAGAAGGCCAGCCCCATCGCCATCCTGTTTGGAGCAGCCGACGGCGACAAGGTGACACTCGTGGCTGGCATCAGCCGAGAACTCGAGGCCCGCGGCATCTCCGCCGGCAATTGGATCAAGGAGCCGGCCGCCGTCGTGGGCGGCCGAGGAGGTGGACGTCCAGATCTCGCGCAGGCAGGTGGCAAGCTGGTCGACAAGCTTCCAGAAGCGCTCACGGCTGCAACTGCAGCCATGCAGACCCTGCTCAAGAGTTGAACTGGGGCTGGGAAAGAAAAACCACGAAGGCACGAAACAGGAATTACGACGTTGACAGCAGCAGGAAGCTTCCTGTGCATCGCCCTCCTGATCTTCGCGCATTCGTGATACTTTTCCGAACGCCACCGGCTGCCCGAGCTAGCCTGCCAGTTTTTCGAGTTCGCTGATCGCGGCGTCGTAGTTGGGCTCTTCAGCCACTTCCTTGACCACTTCGGCGTAACGAACAACGCCTTCGGCGTCGAGTACGAAAACGGCCCGCGCAAGGATTTTGAGTTCGTCGATCAAAACACCCCAGTGCTCACCGAAGCTGCGGTCCATGTAGTCGCTACCGGTCTTCATGCCGGTGATTGACTCGGCCCCGCAGAACCGGTTCATCGCGAAAGGCAAATCGAGGCTGACGGTGAGGGCTGTCACTTTGTCACCGAGCGCAGCCAGCCGGCCGGTGAAGGTTTTGGTCTGCACCTGACAGACCGGGGTATCAAGCGATGGCACCACACTGATCAGCGTGGGCTTGCCGAGCAGGTCGGCCTTGGTGATGTGCTGCATGCCCCCTGATTCGTAAGCAACCACGTCAAATGCCGGTGCGTCTGCGCCGACGGCGACGGCATCGCCAATGAGCGTGAGGGGGTTGCCTTTGAACGTCACGGCACCGGGGCGTGTGGTGGCCATCGAAGTCTCCTGAGTGAAAACGGGGAAGGGAAGCCTGAACTCGCTGTCAGGAGTATTGCCGTCTACAGCAGCCTGGCAACCCCCGGGCTGCTGCATCGGCACTCAGAAGGTATGCTGCGAATCCCAAAGAGCCCCGGGAGCATCGCCCCATGCGAATGATTGGACAACTCGGCCAACGACTGGGACTGGTGATTCCAGCCATCGCGATTGTCCTGGAACTCAACCACGCCATTTCACTCGGGCAGATGCTAATGCTGCTAGTGGCCTCAGTCTGCCTGTTCGGCATTGGCCGGATTCTGGAGGGCTACAGCCCGTCTTGACGAGGCCGCAGCCGTCGGCCAATGCTGCCGCAGAGAGCCTGGTACCATCCACTCCACTTTCCTGTGAGCTCATCAATGCTGCCGCCCCTGACGTTTTCGCCCCTCTACCGCCATTACCTTTGGGGTGGCCGTCGCTTCGAGAGCTTCCTCGGCCGGCAGCTTAGCGAAGCTGGCCCCTACGCCGAGTCGTGGGAACTGGTTGATCGGGGGGATGACCAGAGTGTGGTTCGGGCCGGCCCCCTGGCTGGGCAACGCCTCGGCGACCTGCTACGCGAGCATCCAACTGAACTTCTTGGAGGCAGCAGCCAGCCAGCGGCGTTTCCGCTGCTTTTCAAGTTTCTTGATGCCCACAAGGTTCTCTCGGTGCAGGTGCATCCTGATGATCGTGCGGCCGCCAGACGAACGCCGCCCGACCGCGGCAAAACAGAGGCCTGGTACGTGGTCGAGGCTGAACCAGGGAGCCAGATCTTTGCCGGTCTTCGGGAGGGGGTCGACCGGCAAAGCCTCGCCGAAGCAATCGAAGCCGGGCGGTGCGAGGACCTGCTGCACGCGATTGAGCCGGCCGCCGGGGACTGCATTTTCATCCCTGCCGGAACCGTCCACGCCATCGGCGCCGGCCTTGTCGTCGCCGAGATTCAGCAGTCGAGCGACGTCACCTTCCGGCTGTTTGACTGGAACCGGGTTGATGCCGACGGGCACCCTCGGCCGTTGCATCTCGACGAGGGCCTTGCTGCAACCCGCTTCACTGGCCCTGTCACTGCGGTTACGAAGAAGGCGACGGATGACCCTGCTGTCAAACGAATGGTGGACTGTTCGTATTTCAGTTTTGATGAGGTCTCTCCCACCGACAGCTGGCAGACAAGCGGTGGAACCTGTGAATTTTTAGCCGTTCTCGCAGGCGAAGCCTGCCTGCCAGACCAGTGGAGCCTGCCGGACCTCAAGCGGGGCGACTGCCTGCTGCTGCCAGCGGAGCTTGAGCCTCAGACGCTGACCTGTCGGGCTACCGATGCGAACGGCTGCCGGCTTCTGCGAGTCAATGTGCCAAACGGCTAAAACCGACCGCTCGCGGCAGGCAGAGGAAATTTTCGGCCTTGGGCCAGCGGCTGCGAGGGCCTAGCATCCCAGCCTCGCCAGCCCTACGGTCAAACCTCCTGCCGGAGTATCTCCAATGCACCTGTCGCGGTTCCTGATGGACGCCATCTGCCTCACGACAGCTGGCTGCTCGTCTCTTGCGCGACCCGACTGGCTGGAACCCGGTCCGGCGATGTCCCAGCGGCGCCGGGCAGTCCGGTTTGACCCGTACTTGCAGGACGATATCGCCCCTGCAGCCCTGCGGATGCCGCTGATGGACGGGGCCCGGCCACGTGATTTTGCCGATCCAGTTCCCGAGGTCACTCGGTCGCGTTGGTGGGCCAAGGGGCGTTGATCCAAATCTCTGGCTACCTTTTTCTCGGGTTCATGCGAGAATGAGGGCGACGGGTGGTCATCTCGGGCCAGCCTTCATCACTTCCCACCCTCTTTTGCAGATCGACACCAGTGCCACCCCGTCCCCACCGTCAGCCCCCCTCCCGCCCCAACCGCCCAACGCGAAAACCAGCCCGACCGGCTGCCGTCACCAGGCCATCGCGTTCCGTTGGCCGAGCCGCAGATGATGACGGACTTGAGCGACTGCAGAAGGTGCTGGCAGCGGCAGGCATTGGCAGCCGACGGGCCTGCGAAGAGTTGATCACCGCTGGCCGGGTGGAGGTTGATCGGGAGGTTGCCTCCACACTCGGCATACGTGTCGACCCATTGAAGCAGCAGATTCGGGTCGATGGTGAGCCGTTGCCGAACCCGAAACGGGTGGTCTATCTCGTGTACAAGCCGGTCGGCGTCGTCAGTACGAACTATGATCCGACCGGACGTCCCAGAGTGATCGATCTCGTGCCCCCTGACCGGCGGCTCTTTCCAGTTGGCCGGCTCGACCGCACCAGTGAGGGCCTGATCCTTGTCACCAACGACGGCGAACTGGCCAATCTCTTGACCCACCCACGGTATGGCGTCGAAAAACGATATCTGGTGCAGGTGGCAGGGGTTCCAAATGCTGAAACACTCGATCAGCTGCGGCAGGGAATAGCCCTCTCCGAGGCGACCGTCCACGCCAAACGGGTCACGGTCCGGTCGCAGCACAAGCAAAGTACCGTACTCGAGATGGTGCTTGACGAGGGCCGCAACCGGGAAATTAGAAGAATGCTCGCCGCCCTCGGCCACAAGGTGCAGCAGCTCAAACGAATTGCAGTAGGTGAACTCAGTCTTGGAAACCTCCTGCCGGGTCAATGGCGGCGACTGAGTTGGGAGGACATTGAAAAGCTCCGCCGCGAGGCGGCAGCGGCTGGCGCAAACGACCGACCGCGGCCGGCCCCGCAAAACCGTCGACTGGCCCAGCGCGGTGGCCGACAGGCTGGCCCGGGTGGCGCCACTGCAGGCCGACGAACAGCACAGGGCCGGCAACCAACCACGCCCCGCAAGCGTCCTGGTAAGGCCTCGACCTGGCGGAAGGCAGGCCGTCGTGGTTCCTCTGGCTGAGTCCCGACACGCAAAGCGACCGATCCGTTGACTTTTTCCCCAGTCTGCTCAACCACCACCACCGAGGGCATGAAATGGAAATGAGCCTCGCCCCGATCGTTGCCCACGAGCAGATTGCCGAGGCGACCTGGCGGCTGCGGTTGGAATGCCCCACCCTGGCGGCGGCTGCACGGCCGGGCCAGTTCGCAATGGTCCGCATCCCTGAGCGGCAGGATCCCCTCTTGGCCCGGCCTCTGGCGGTCTATGACACCTTCGGGCCACTCGATGTCCCGACCTGCTGGCTACCTGCCACCAGCACCGCTTACGCGGGGCCGCTGCGCTATGCCGACTTCGTATACGCGGTTGCTGGAAAGTTCACGACGGCAGCAACTGCTCTGCGGGTCGGTGAGAATCTCATGGTCTGGGGCCCGCTCGGCAACGGGTTTCAGCTTCCTGAGTCAGAGCATCTGGTGCTGGTTGCTGGCGGAATTGGACAGACGGCCCTGCTGATGCTTGGGCGTGCATGGCTGGCAGAGCATCCAACTGGCCGGGTGAGCTTCTGCTGGGGGGCCCGCCATGGCAGTCTCTTTGGCCATCGCGAAGACTTCCGCCATGCCGGCATGGAAATTGAACTGGCGACCCTCGACGGTTCCGCAGGGGTCAGGGGCACCGTCATTGACCTGCTCGACCACCTGAGAGATCAGGGCCAGATAACCGACGGGCATCGAACGGCCATCGCCTGCTGCGGCCCGGAGCCAATGATGGCTGCCGTTTCCGCCTGGGCGGACCAACGAAGCATCAATTGTCAGGTCTCACTCGAAACACCGATGGCCTGCGGCATCGGCATCTGCTTCAGTTGCGTCGCCCCGGTGAGCGACCAACAGGGTGGCTGGGATTACCGCCGAACCTGTCTGGAGGGACCGGTGTTCGACGGCGCCTCCATTGCCTGGGAGGCGATCGACTAAGGGATCGCCGCAGATCGTTCAACTGGCTGATGACTGCGTGGCCTTCAGGATCCGAGCCGACAGCCGCGACTTGATTCGGGCCGCCTTGTTACGGTGAATGGTATTGGCTGAGGCCGCACGGTCAGCCTTCTTGGCAACCGTACGAAAGTGCTCACGGGCTGCCGGAATGTCCTGCTGGGCAATCGCCTCAAGCACCTTACGAATTGAGGTCTTGATCGCCGATTTCGTGGCCCGATTTCGGTCGCGACTGCGGATGTTCTGCCGCAGCCGTTTCTTGGCACTCGCCGAGTGTGGCATGGTGTTTTTTCCTGACGTGGTGTTCCGAAGATGGTTGAATAGGGTCACAGTAAGCGTGCGACGGCACGGAGAGTGGTCTCTAGAAATATACCCCACCCTGAGCCAGCCCGCTAGCGGCAGACGAGATGCCTTCAGACCGCATCTGCGGCCAGTTTTTCGAGCCGGGATGCCACATCCCGATAGCCAAAGTCGAGTTCGGCCAGTGTCGAAAGGTGCTTTTGGGCCGCATCGCGATCCTTCAGCCCAGCCGCCAGCACCCCCGCCCGATAGAGGGCACGCTTGCGGAGTTCCAAATCACGATCCCCCAAATGCTCGAGGGCGGTCTGATAATTCCGCATCGCCAGCGGGTACTGCTTGATTTTTTGAAAGCACTCACCCAACTCGAGAGCGACTACCCCCTTGCGACGGGCATCGAGCAATACGCCTTGAAACTGTTTGATCGCCTCAGCATAGCTGCCGGCTGTTTTGAGTCGGAGAGCAAGCTCGTATTTCCAGGCGGCATTTTCCGGATACCGATCGGTTCGGGCGGAATAGACATCGATCTCCTGCTTGAGCAGCGACTGCTGCAACCGAGCAAGATTCTCGCGGCGTTCCGGGGTATCCTCCGCCTCAAGCTGTTTCTCTGCCAGCAGCACCTTTCGCTTGGCCCAGCGAAGCTGCCTGTCCTCAAGATGCTCCCGTACCTTGAGGTCATTCCCCGATGCAGCCAGAACATCATTGAGCACCTTTTCGGCCTCTGCGACCATCGACTCCCTTTCGAGCAAATCGGCCAGTTCAAAGGCGGCCTCGGTATCCGTTGGCGTTTCGGCCAACCGTTTACGCAGCGTCTCCACCGGTGATTGCTCAACGGATTGCTGCGACTTACTGCCTCGGTTCTCGAGGTTGTGGCTGGTCATCTCAACGCTCAGCCGGGCTATTTCCCGCT